>NZ_JBHZAV010000128.1:0-26642 GCF_042754445.1 Embleya sp. NPDC059213 | reverse complement strand
AATCACCACAACCGGCAGCGGCCGCTACACCATCACCATCACCCCGGCACCCTGTCCCCCCCCCCCCGCCCCCCCCGCGCGGGGCCCCCCACGACGGGGTCGTCGGCCTTGCTCAGGCCGCAGCGGCCTCGGCGGCGGCCAGCTTCACGCACACGGCCACGGCCCGCATCGCCCGGCGGACCTCGTCGACCGTGGGGTAGCTGGGCGCGAGCCGGATCTGGTGGTCGCGCGGGTCGTTCCCGCCCGGGAAGGCGGCGCCCGCCGGAGTCAGCGCGACGCCGACCTCCTTGGCCAGCCGTACCACCTCGGCGGCACAACCGTCCGGAACCAGCAGGCTGACGAAGTAGCCGCCCTCGGGCCGGGTCCAGGAGGCGATCCCGAGCGGGCCCAGCTCACGCTCCAGCGCCTCGTACACCGCCTCGAAGCGCGGCGCGAGCAGCTCTCGGTGCAGCTCCATGTGCGCCACCACGCCTGCGGTGTCGCCGAAGAAACGCACGTGCCGGAGCTGGTTGATCTTGTCCGGGCCGATCGTCTGCTTGGCCAGCAGGCCGGTCAGCCAGGCCACGTTGGCCGGGGACGCACCGAAGAAGGCGACGCCGGCGCCGGCGTGGCTGATCTTCGAGGTCGAGCCGAAGACGAACGCCCGGTCCGGGTTGCCCGCCTCGGCGCACGCGTCCAGCACGGACAGCAGCTCGACCGGGGTGTCGGTCAGGTGGTGCACGGCGTAGGCGTTGTCCCAGAACAGCCGGAAGTCCGGCGCTGCCGTCGGCATCGCGGCCAGCCGGCGCACCGTCTCGTCGCTGTAGCTCTCGCCGGTGGGGTTGCTGTACTTGGGCACGCACCACATGCCCTTGATCCTCGGGTCGGCGGCGACCAGCGCCTCCACCTGCTCCAGATCCGGGCCCGCACCGGTGAGCGGGACCGGGATCATGCCGATGCCGAACCGCTCCAGCACGCCGAAGTGCCGGTCGTAGCCGGGCACCGGGCACAGGAACAGCACCTCGGGCTCGTCCACCCAGCGCCGCTCGGCACCGGGCACCTTGGACAACAACGCGTTGGCGATCACGTCGTGCATCAGCGTGAGGCTCGCGTTGCCCAGGGCCAGGAGCTGCGCGGCGGGCACCTGGAGCAGCTCGGCGAAGATCGCGCGCAGCTCGGGCAGGCCGTTCAGTCCGCCGTAGTTGCGGCAGTCGGTGCCGTCGGCGGCCTTGAAGTCCGCTTCGCCGGGCAACGTGAGCAGGCCGTTGGCCAGGTCGAGCTGCTGTGGCGAGGGCTTGCCTCGGGTGAGGTCGAGACGGAGACCCTCCGCCGCCAGGGCGGCGTATTCCTCCCGAACGGCCACGAGGTCGATTTCCGGAATGGGCACGGTGGTGCTGAGCGGCACGGAATCCCCAAAATAGGCGGAGGCCGCAGACACTTGCGGCAGGGCCAATCTAGCAACACGCCCGGGGTGGATCGGCGCCGACGGCCGATCCTCGGGGCCCACCGGCCCGTCCGGACACGGGTGGGCGAACCCGCCCGGGCGGCCGACGAGCAAATCAGGCTTTCAGCCGGTCGGGAAACGACGCCGGCGTGAAGCGCAGCTCGACGTGTGCCCGACGGCCGTTGATCAGACTGTGCGTGTCCAGGAGGAGCGTCGACGCGTCCGGACTCAGCGTGCCCGAGTACAGCACGGTGCCGGACCGGCTGGTCGCGGCGAACGAGATCGACGTCCCGTCCAGCTCGTAGGTGCCCTGGCTGCATCCGGTGTGTTCGGGGCCGAACCAGCGGGCGATCTGCTCGACGGCACCGACGAGCGAGGTGACGGTGGAGACCAGGTCGGGGGCGGTGAACCGGATGTACGCACAAAAGCCCGGTTCCTTCCTGGCCCTGCGCTCCTTCCCGGCGACATCGTCCGGCTCGACGGCCACGTACAGCCCGTCGAAGCGCGGGTGCGGTCCGGCGGTCGCGGACGGCGCAGGCTGCCGGCCCTCCGCTGCGAATTCGGGGAACTCGCCTGGGGTACGCACCGGTTGCCTCCTCGCTCGACGTCGGGTTCGGGGACCCGACGTACGGAAGGCACCGAGGGTAGGCGACACCACCGACGACGGGCCCGGTCGGCCTGGGCGCGGCACCGACGGATGCGGCCCGGCGCCGAAGCGAGGCCGGATTCGCCGGCGCCCGCACCGCAGCCGCCCTGGCCGCCTACCATCGGCGAGGACACCCTCGATTCGGGAGTAGGACGATGAGTTCGTGGCGCACGCCCAGGCGGTTCCGGCACGGCTCCGGCGCGACACCCACGCCCGGGTCGGGGGCTGCGCGCGCTCCCGTGGTGGTGGACTGCGCGCTCTACGACAAGGGTGTGCGGCGCCCCGGCGAGGTGGCGCTGAGTGACGCGCTGGATGCGGCCGAGGCGGGCGAGGACACCTTCGTGTGGATCGGGTTGTACGCCCCGCTCGCCGAGGACCTGGCCGGCGTCGCCGACGCGTTCGACCTGCATCCGTTGGCCGTGGAGGACGCGGTCGAGGCCCATCAGCGGCCCAAACTGGAGTACTACGACGACACCCTGTTCCTGGTCCTGAAGACCATCGTCTACGTGGAGCACGACGCGCTGACCGCGACCAGCGAGGTGGTCGACACCGGCGAGATCATGATCTTCGCCGGGGAGAAGTTCGTCGTGGTGGTCCGGCACGGCAGTGCGCCGCCGCTGGTCGAGCTGCGTCAGTCGCTGGAGGCCGACCCGGCGATGCTCGCGCACGGGCCGGCCTCGGTCGTGCACGCGATCACCGACCGGGTCGTCGACGACTACCTGCGGGTGGCGGACAAGGTCGAGGACGACTTCGAGCGGCTGGAGGTCGACGTGTTCTCGCCTCGGCCCAGCAACGACGCGGAGCGCATCTACCAGCTCAAGCGCGAGCTGATCGAGTTCAAGCGGGCGGTCCTGCCGCTGGCCCGGCCGTTGGAGCGGCTCTCCGCCGTCGCGCTGCCCGGCGTCGGCACCGGCTTCGACGCGTACCTGCGCGACGTCGCCGACCACCTGGCCCTGGTCCGCGAGCGGCTGGCCGCGTTCGACGAACTGCTGGACGGCATCCTGTCCGCCAGCCTGGCCGGGGTGACCGTCCGGCAGAACACCGACATGCGCAAGATCGCCGCCATCGCGGCGATCCTGGCCGTCCCAACGTTGATCGTCGGCATCTACGGCATGAACTTCGAGCACATGCCCGAACTGAAGTGGACGTACGGGTATCCGACCGTGCTGACGGTGATGGTCACCGCGTGTGTACTGATGTTCCGGGCGTTCCGACGCAACGAGTGGCTGTGACGCCGAAGGGCCCGTAGTGCCGGCGGGTCGGTTCAGCGTCGTGTGGCGGTCCTGCGCGGCGAGTGACCGCCTCGGGTGCTCCCCCGCCGCGCCGACGTCACCGCGTGGCCTCGTCCTGCACCAGTCGATGCCGGGCCGCTCGCCGCGCTGCCTGGCGGTCCGGGTCGGGCACCGGTGCGGCGAGCAGGAGGTTACGGGTGTACGGGTGGGTGGGCTCGGTGGTGATCCGGCGGGCGGTGTCGCACTCGACGATCGTGCCGCGTGACATCACCGCCACCCGATCGCTCACGTGACCCACCACCGACAGGTCGTGTGCGATGAACAGGTATGCCACGCCCGTCCGTTGCTGGAGTTCGACCAGCAGGTTGAGCACCTGGGCCCGGGTGGACAGATCGAGCGCGCTGACCGGTTCGTCGCAGATGATCAGGCGCGGCCCGGGGGCCAACGCCCGGGCGATCGCGACCCGTTGACGCTGTCCGCCGGACAATTCCCGGGCCGGCCGGTCGGCGGTGTCACCGGGCAGGCCGACAGCGTCCAGGAGTTCGCCGATCCGGGCCCGGGCGGCGACTCGGTTGTGCGACCGGTCGGCCGTGAGCGGTTCGGTGAGGATGTCGCCGATGGTCATCGACGGATTCAGCGAACCGTACGGATCCTGGAACACCACCTGGATCTCCCGGCTCAGCGCGCGTCGCGCCCGCCGAGTCAGGCCGTCGATCCGGTTCCCGGCGAAGCCGATCGTGCCGGACGCGATCGGGACCAGACCGAGCACGGCGCGCCCCAGGGTGGTCTTGCCCGAGCCGGATTCGCCGACCAGGCCCACCGTTTCGTGCGGATGCACGTCGAGGTCGATACCGTGCAGGACCCGCAGCGCGGGCTTGCGCCGACGGGGGGCGCGGTACTCGACGACCAGGTTCCGCACGCTGAGCAGCGGACCGGGCTCGGGACCGGGCTCGGTGCCGGTGCCGGTGCCGGTGCCGCTCGCCGCCTGCGGATCGGCGTGCCGTTTCAGCGCATCCATGCGATCACCTCGTTCCCCACCCGGGCGCAGCGCACCGCACCCGCGCCGTGGCCGGTCGGTTCCGGGTGTCCGGCGCATTCGGGTGCGGCGTACGCGCAGCGCGGGGCGAAGCGGCAACCGGTGGGCCGTTCCCGGACCGAGGGCACCCGGTCCGGGATGGTGCGCAGCGGGCCCCGCTCGCCGGCGCCGCCCTCGGCGGGCGGGATGGCGGCCAGCAGTGCGGCCGTGTACGGATGCGCCGGTCGGGCGAACAGGTCGGCCGCGAGCGCGGTTTCCACGATCTCGCCCGCGTACATCACCGCGACCCGGTCGCACAGATCGGCGACCACACCCAGGTCGTGGGTCACCAGCACCATGCCCATGTCGTGCTCGCGTCGGAGCGAGCGCAGCAGGTCGAGGATCTCGGCCTGGACGGTGACGTCCAGTGCGGTGGTCGGCTCGTCCGCGATCAGCAGGTCGGGCTCGCCGGCGACGGCGCCCGCGATCAGCACCCGCTGGGCCATGCCGCCGGAGATCTGGTGCGGGTAGGCGTCGAAGACCCGGGGCGGGTCGGTGATGCCCACCCGGTCCAGGAGTTCCAGGGCACGTTTGCGGGCCGCGTCGCGGGAGAGCCCGAGGTGGGTGCGCAGCGGTTCGGTGAGTTGACTGCCGATCCGAAAGCTCGGGTCGAGGTTGGACATCGGGTCCTGCGGGATGTAGCCGATCCGGCGCCCGCGCAGGGCGTTCAGGCCGCGCTCGGACAGCGTGGCGAGGTCCTGTCCGTCGAACTCGACCCGGCCGGTGATCGTGCCGCCCGCGGGCAACAGGCGCAGCACGGCCAGCGCGGTCTGTGTCTTGCCGCAGCCCGACTCACCCACCAGGCCCAGGATCTCGCCGCGCCCCACGTGCAGCGACACCGCGTCCACGACTGCGGCCTCGCCCTCGGGGGTGGGGTAGCCGACCCTGAGGCCGTCGACCGCGAGCAGCACGTCGGTACCGACGGTGCTCGGCCCGCCCACCGCCGCCGGTTCGCGCGCGGGTCGCCCGATCGTCGGTCGGCGGCGTACCGGTCCGGCCGTGTCGCCGACGAAGGCGTCGCGAAGTCCCGCGCCCAGCAGGGTCACCGCGAGCACGGTCAGGGTGATCGCCGCGCCGGGCCACACCGACAGCAGCGCCGCGTCGTAGACGTGGGTGGAGGCGTCGCCGAGCATCGATCCCCAGCTCGCCCGGTCGGGTTCGCCCAGGCCGAGGAAGGCGATGCCGGATTCGATGATCATCGCGAGGCCGAAGATCAGCGACGCCTGGGTGATGATCGGGACCCGCACCACCCGCAGGACGTGTCGGCGCATGATCCGTACGTCCGACAGTCCGGCCACCCTGGCGGCGTCCACGTACGGTTCGCCGCGCACCCGCCGCACCTCGCCGCGTACCAGGCGGAAGACCGGGGCGGCGGTGAGCACACCGAGCACCACCATCGACACGACGAGGCCGGGGCCGTGCACCGCGACCACGGCCAGCAGCACCACGATGCCGGGCATCGCGAGGAACACGTCCGCGATCCAACCGACCACCGTGTCCCACCAGCCGCCGACGTAACCGGCAGCGAGTCCGGTGGGCACGCCGATCAGCAGTGCCACGCACGTGGTGATCGAGCCGGCCAGCAGGCTGGTCCGGCTGCCGTACAACAACCGGCTGAGCACGTCGCGGCCGGAACCGTCGCCGCCCAGCGGGTGATCGCCGGACGGGTCGGCCAGCACCGCGTCCAACGCGGCGCTGTTGGGCCCGTGTTCGGCGATCAGGCCGGCACAGGCACCGGTCACCACGACGAGCAGCAGGACGACGGCGGCGGCGAGGGCGATCGGGTCGCGCAGGAAGCGGGCCAGCGGGCCGCGCCGGCGCGGTGCGGTCGGCGGGGCGGGCGAGGCGGATCGGGCCGGTCCCGGAGTGGGGTCGGCGGAGGCGGGCGCAAGGACGGCGGCCGGGGCGGGCGAGCAGGTCGGGTTGTCGTTCATCGCATGCCGACTTTCGGATCGAGCGCGCCGGTCGCCAGGTCGACGGCCAGGTTGACGGTGACCACGACGCAGACGCTGACCAGGACGACCCCCTGCACGGTGGGCACGTCCGATTGGGAGGTCGCGCCGATCGCCAACGAGCCCAGGCCGGGCAGCGCGAAGATCTGTTCGATCACGAGGGCGCCGCCGAGCAGGCCGATGAACTGCAGGCCGACCACGGTCAGCGCGGGCGGGGTGGCGTTGCGCAGGACGTGTACGAACAACACGCGTCGCGCGGGCAGGCCGCGGCTGCGCAGGGTGCGGATGTAGTCCCGCTCCAGCACCTCGGCCACCGCGTTGCGGGTCTGCTGGGCGATCGCGGCGACCCCCGCCACCGCGATCGTGGCCACCGGGAGCACGAGGGAGCGGGCCCAGTCGACGGGCGACTCGGCGAGCGGCACATAGCCGGTCGCGGGCAGCACCTCCAAGCGGACCGCGAACACGGTGACCAGCAGGATGCCCACCCACAGACCGGGCACCGCGAAGCCGGCCACCGCCAGCACGTGCACCGAACGGTCCACCGCACCGCGCCGGATGGCGGCGATCAGCCCGAGGGCGATCCCCAGCACCGCGCAGACCAGCGTCGCGGTCAGCGTGAGCGACAACGTCACCGGGAGCTTGGTGCCGATCGAGTCGCTCACCCGGAGGCCGGTGGTCCACGAGGTGCCCAGGTCGCCGCGCACGGCGGCGCCCAACCAGTCCAGCCAGCGCAGCACCACCGGGCGATCCAGGCCCAACTCGGCTCGCTTGGCCGCGAGTTGCTCGTCCGTCGCGGAGACGCCGAGGATGCCCTGGCCCGGATCCGGGAGCAGGTCCATCAGGAAGAAGGTCAGTGCGGAGACGACCAGGAGCAGTATGACGGCCGAGGACGACCGACGGGCGATGAAGCCGATCACGGGGCGGCTCAACCGGCTGGCCGGTAGTCGGTCAAGGCCATGAAGGTCTGCCCGGGGCGGTTGCTCAGGCTGACCGACTTGGCCGAGAAGAGCACGTTGTCGCCGCGGAACAGCGGTGCGAACCAGGCTTGTTCGACGACGTGCGTGTTGAGTTGTCGATACAGCGGGCCCTGTGCCTCGTCGGGCGACTTGGCGATCCGGGCGAGCAGGTCGACGATCACCGGGTCGGCCACCTTGAACGGGTTGGTGGGCATCGCCGGGGACAGCAGCGCGTTCGCGTCGATCCAGTTCTGCGACGTGCCCCAGACGTACATGAATGCCGGGAACCGGCCGCTGAAGTACTGTTGGGAGAGCTGGTTGGTGCTGACCGGGATGTACTCCACCTTGATGCCGACCTGGTTCAGTTGTTCGGCGAGCACCGGATACAGCGCCGGGACGAACGCGTTCTCGCTGGGCAGGACGAGCTTGAAGCCGTCGGCGAGACCGGCCTCGGCGAGCAACTGCTTGGCCCGGGCCGGGTCGTACGGGTAGGCGCGGTCCAACTCCGGGTCGTATGCCGGGGATCCGGCGGCGAACATCTGCGTGGTGGGGCTGCCCACGCCGGCCATGATCGCCTTGAGGATGCCGGGGCCGTCGATCGCGTGGTTGATCGCCCGGCGCACCCTGACGTCCTTGAGCTGCGGGGCGACCTTGCCCTCGCGGTCGACCAGCCACATCCCCGTGACCTGGCCGGGCTGGCGGGTGACGGTGAGCCCGGCGCCCTTGGCCGCGTCCATCCGGGCCGGGGCGCCGAGTCCGGCGTCGGCCTGGCCGGTGAGCAGCGCGGTGGTACGGGCGTTGGTGTCCGGGATCGCCTTGATCACGATCTTGTCGAACGGGTACGCGGTGCGGTCCGGGCGGCGCGGGTTGCGGGTGTAGGTGTAGCGGTCGCCGCGGGTGGTGTGTCCGGCGTCCAGGATGTACGGGCCGGTGCCCACCGGTTGGGCGTTCGCGTCGCCGAACGCCTTCGGGCTGAGCATCATCCCGGCGACGAGGCCGAAGTTGTACAGCAGCGAGGGATCCGGTGTCTTCAGGGCGAGTTCGACGACGGTGGGGCCGGCGACGGTGATGCTCGCGACCGCGGCGACCGCGAAGGAGGAGGGTCCGTTGGCGGCGGCGGTGCGTTCCAGGTTCTGCTTGACCACGGTCGCGTCGAAGGGGGTGCCGTCGGAGAAGGTGACACCCTCGCGCAGGGTCATCCGCAGGTTGCGGCGCTCCGGGTCGGTGTAGGTCCACGCGGTGGCCAGGCCGGGGCCGACGCTCTGATCGGGGTTGACCGTGGTGAGCGAGTCGTACAGGGGTTGGAGGTAGGCGAGTCCGTTGCCGCCGGCCCCCTTGGCCGGGTCCAGGCTCGTCGCGTCGGCCGCGGCGGCCAGGGTCAGGGTCTTGCCCCCGGCGGACTCGGCGGTGTTCGAGCCGCCGCAACCGGCGACAGCGGCCACGACGAGTCCGGCGGTGGCGAGGGCCGCTACGCGGCGGCGTCCCAGGATGGTCATGACAGGTCCTTAGTCGAATTCGCGGGACGAATTCGGTAATCGAATTCACCGGTCCGCGAGGTCGGCCGAAATGGCGGTCGCCGAAGCGGCTCCGCTCTTTCGGCCGACTTTTGCGGCATGCTCGAATCACCCGCTCGCGCGGCCCGAGGCGGGACTCGCACGGCGGTCGGTGGTGCGCTGATGCGGTGGTGCTCTCGGCGCGGCCCCGGGGCCGGCCGGTGCCGGTCGGGTCAGCCGGAGCGGTCGGTCGGGTCGGCCGCATATCGGCCGCTTATCGGTCGGGCCGGCCGGCATCGGGCCGGCCGGCGCTGCGCGGCGGTATCCGGCGTCAGCCGGGATGCGCCGCCCGCCACGTGCTCGCCTGCGCACTGATCAGCGTGGACAGATTGCCCTGGGCGACGTTGAAGTCGACCGTGTGGGTGCCCAGCACGGCGGACAACCCGGCCTGCGGGAACAGTCCGGCACCGCCCTTGACGTCGAGCCAGCTCGCGGTGCCGGTCGCGTCCTGGGTGAACGCGCAGCGTGCGCTCACGGTTTCCGCGTATCGGGTGTATCCGGACGGGTCGTCGGCCAGTTCGTACGCGGTCAGCAGATGACCGAGGTGGCCGCGTGGGTTGAGCCAATTGCCGTTCACCAGCCGCCTGGTCGGCAGGTACATGTCCAGCGGCACCGCACCGTCGGCGGGTGCGCCGCGCAGCAACGCGGCCGGGTTCACGCAGGCGATCCGGTGGCCCGGAACCGTGGTGCGGCCGAAGGCGGATCCGGCGGGCAGCTGTTCGCCGTCGGGCAGCGCGTAGCCGTTGTAGGCCACCACGCACCCGGTCGGGATCGGTGCCTGGGGTCCCGCCCGCTCGCAGGTCGGGATGCGTTGGAAGGTGGACGCCGGATCGTTGCCGCCGCCCTGGGTGCCGCCGATCGGCACCTGGATGTAGCCGCCGAGCAGCACCGCCGACACCAACCGGTCCTGCACGGCCGGGTTGCCGTCGATCTCCTGCTGCATCATCCGGGTCAGCACGCCGGTGCCCTGCGAGTGGCCCAGGATCACCACGCCGCGCCGCTGGTGGGTGACCGGGTCGGTGTTGTGGTTGTCCCAGTAGTCGCGCCAGGCGTCACGCACGTCCCTCGATCCGGTCTCGGCGTCCGGCGGGATGCCCAGGCCGCCCACGAGCAACTCGGACAAGGACGCCTGCCGGTACACCGGGGCGAACACCCGGCACGTGTCGGTGAAGCGCCCGAGTTGCATCAGGGTGCCCGCGAGTTCGCTGTTCGAGGGGATCGGCGGCAGCGAGCCCAGGCGCAGCAGCGGGTTGGGCAGCAGGTCGATGGTGGGGTACGCGTAGAAGCAGTCGACCTGCGGGTTGTTCGGGCCCGCGAAGGGCTCGGGGGTGCGCGAGCCGTCGGGGTGCACGGCGGTCGCGTCGAGGGTGGTGGTCGCTCCGTTGAAGTAGCGCGCGGTGAACGCGCCGCCGGGTCCGGGGGTTTGCGGATTGCCGGCGAGGTCCTGGTTGCAGGGGTTGGTGGGCAGGCCGGGTCGACACAGCCAGACCGTCTCGGCCAGGGGGCTGGTCAGGCTCTTGCCGTCCGCCTGTCCACCCCCGGCGGAGGCGGTCGGTGCGACGGTCAGGGTCAGGGTCAGCGCGGCCAACGCGAGGACGAGTCTCGATCTGCTCATGGCGTGAGCTCCGATCCAGGATGTCGTGGACTTTCGACGCGCAGGAACTTACTAACAACTAAGTTAATAATCTAGAGTGGCGCTGTGACTGAGAATTCGGATGTACGCAAGCCCCACGTCGGCCGTGCCCGGGCGGCCAAGGCGGCCACCCCCAAGGGCGCGGAACGGCGCCGGGAGATCGTCGCCGCCGCGTCGGAGTTGTTCGCCCGGACCGGCTTCCGCGGCACCGGCATGACGGAGGTGGCCCAGCGCGTGGGCATCACCGAACCCGGCCTGCTCTACCACTTCGGCAGCAAGCAGGGCCTGTTGCGGGCCGTGGTCGAGCATCGGGACCTGGCCAGCCAGGCGTTCGCTCGGGACATCGCCGACGTCGGCGGGCTGCAGGCGCTGCGCGAGATGCCCGCGTTCGCCCACCGCAACCGCGATCAGCCGGGCCTGGCCAAGCTGTTCGCGGTGCTGCTCGCGGAGAACCTGGATCCGGGCGACCCCGAGCACGACTTCTTCGTCCGCCGCTACCGCGAAATGCGCGCCGTCGTCGCCGGGATGATCCGCGAGGGCCAGCGCAGCGGGGAGATGCGGATGGACGCGGATCCGGAGCTCAAGGCCATCGAGATCCTCGCGGCGCTGGACGGCTTCGCCTCGCAGTGGCTGCTCGACCCGGAGATGGTCGATCTCGTCGTCTGCGTCGAGGAGTACTCGCGAACGCTGATCCGGGACCTGGCCACCGACCCCGAGCCGGTCACCGCCGGCACCTCCGAGGAGATACAGGGATGACGAGACCCGGCGACCGGGACTTCCCGACCGACTTCCTGTGGGGCGCCTCCACCGCCGCGCATCAGGTCGAGGGGGGCCAAAGTGCCAACGACTGGATCGACTGGGAGAACGCCGGGCGTACCGCCGAGGTCAGCGGCCCCGGGATCGCCCAGTGGGAGCGCTGGCCCACCGACATCGCGCTGCTGGCCGAACTCGGGCACAACGCACACCGGTTGTCGATCGAGTGGTCCCGGCTCGCCCCCGCGCCCGGAGTCTGGGACACCGCCGCCTTCGACCACTACGCCCGGGTGCTGGACGCGCTGGGCGAGCACGGCCTCACCGCGTTCGTCACGCTGCACCACTTCACCCTGCCCCGCTGGTTCGCCGCACGCGGCGGCTGGCTCGCGGCCGACGCCGCCGAGGTATTCGGCGCCTTCGCCGCGGAGACCGGCCGCCGCCTGGGCGATCGCATCCCGTTCGCGTGCACAGTCAACGAGCCGCAGATCGTCGCGTTCAACGGCTATCTCAAGGGCAACCACCCGCCCGGGCACCGCGATCGCACGGAGTGCGTCGCCGTCAACGACACGCTGATGCGCGCCCACGACGCCGCCGTGGCCGCACTGCGCGCGACCGCTCCCGACACCCGGGCCGGCGTCTGTCTGCAACTGCCGTTCGTCCAACCGGCCGACCCGGACAGCCTCCGGGACGCCGAACTCGCCGACTGGTTCCGGGACGTGCTGATCCGACGACACCTGGAACACCTGCGCTACACCGCCGATCCCGGCGACTGGGTCGGCGTCCAGTACTACACCCGGGCCCGAGCGGACGCAGCCGCCGACACCGAACTCGGCAACGCGCCGCCCGGCACGCCCAGCACGCAGATGGGGTGGGAGGTCTACCCGGGCGGTCTCACCGAGATGTTGCGCCAGGCCGGCCAGGTCACCGGACTACCGATCTACGTCACCGAGAACGGCATCGCCACGGCGGACGACACCGAACGGGTGGCCTACCTGGACAGCCACCTGCGGGCGATCCGGGCGGCCCGCGCCGACGGCGTCGACGTACGCGGCTATCTGCACTGGTCCGCGTTCGACAACTTCGAGTGGACGCACGGCTATCGGCCCCGGTTCGGCCTGATCGGCATCGACCGCGACGACGACCTGCGGCGGATCGTGCATCCCAGCGCCCGCGCCTACCGGCGGGTGATCAGGACCGGTCGGATCGACGCGCTGCACGAGAGCGACGCCCGGAGCGAAAGCAACGCGCTGCACGAGGACGACGACCGGCGCGAGAGCGACGTTCTGTGTGCGGGCGACGCCGAGGCCGACCCGCGCACCGACACCGCGAGCGGTGTCCCCGTCAACTCCGGCCCTGCGGCCGGTCAGTCGAAGTCGAAGGAGAAGCCCATGATGATCGACCCGCCGGTGCGCCGGCTCCTGGAGCGCGTCGCGGCCGGGGCCCAACCCGAGTCCGCCGATCTGAACGTGCGACGCGCGCAGTCGGCCGCCACCATGACGCTGGTGAAGTTCCCGTACGACCCCGACGTGGAGGTCACCGAGCACCGGGTGCCCGTCACCGAAGGCACGATCGCCGTAAGGGTGTTGCGGCCCAGGCAGCCCGAAACGCCGGTCCCGGCCTACTTCTTCCTGCACGGCGGCGGCTGGGTGCTGGGCAACCTGGACACCGCCGAGGCCGAGTGCGGCCCGGTCGCCGCGCTCGTCCCGTGCGCCGTGGTCCACGTCGACTATCGACTCGCTCCCGAACACCCGTTCCCCACCCCGTTGGAGGACTGCCTCGCCGCCTACGCGTGGCTCCTCGAACACGCCGAGGAGTTGGGTATCGACGCGACCCGGGTCGCCATCGGTGGTGCCAGCGCGGGAGGCAACCTCGCGGCGGCGATGTGCCTGGCGCTGCGCGAGCGTGGGCTGCCCCAGCCCAGCCTCCAGGTGCTCGACGCCGCCGCCGTCGACCTGACCCCGATGGCGGAGGAGCCGGTCGTGCCCGGCGCTCCGCGCACGCCGGGCCTGTCCCCCGCCGAATTCAACGTGTTCGCCCGCCACTACCTGGCCGACACCGGCAATGCCAACGACCCGCTCGCCTCGCCGCTGCACGGCGCCGACCTGTCCGGGCTGGCCCCCGCGCTGATCCTGGTCGCCGAATACGACCCGCTGCGCGACCAGGCCGAGGAGTACCTCGCCCGACTGCGCGCGGCCGACGTGCCCGCCGCGGGGCTGCGGGTGCTCGGTCACCTGCACGGGGGCTGGGTCGTCCCGGCCACCGTCACGAACACGCTGATCAACGAGATGCGCGCCGCCGCCCTGCGGCACGCCTTCGCGGGCACCTTGATCGGCCCGCTGCCGCCGGCTCTGCTCGACCGGTTGGCCGAGACGAAGCCGGCGGCGGATGCGGCCGAGAGCGCGAGCACGCCCGCCTGAGCGGACCGCCCACCCCCGGACCGCCCGGGACCGGCGCACCGGCGCGTCGGTCCCGGGCTCGGGCGGGCGCTGCGGGATGGCGGTCCGCCGCACCGGCACCGCTCCGGGTGTACCCCTCTCGACGCCCGGTGTTCGGCGCCCGGGTCAGCGCACCGTGACCTCGTCGACGAACACCGAGCCCTGGCTGGGCCCGCCCCGGCGTTCGAACTGCACGCCGATCTCGCGGATGTCCCGGGGCGAGCCGACGCCGGCCAGGTTGAGGGTCAGGGTCGTGGCGCCCGGTCCGACCGGGACCGCGCCCGCGTCGTACCACGTGTTCGACGCCGTGGTCTTGACGTAGAGCTTGGCCGTGCCGCTGCCGCCGGTGGCCCGGACTGTCGCGCCGAGGATGCGACGGCCCGTCAGGTCCAGGTTCGCCCGCCGGTTCAGGTATGCCTCGGGTGCGGCCGGGTCGACCTCGGCACGCAGCGAACGGGCGCCCTCGCTCGCCCAGTCGGCGCTGCTCACCGGCGCGGTCGCGGTCAGGTAGCCGGTCCAGCCGTCCGTTCCGGACTCGAAACCCGACACGACGGCGGGCGGCGCGATCGCGGTGACGTCGTCCACGTACACCGCCGTTCGTCCACTCGCGCCCGGTGCGGAGGCGAACAGCACGCCGATCTCCCGCACATCATGCAGGTCGGCGACTTTGCTCAGGTCCAGGCGCAGCACGGCGCCGTTCGGGCCGATACGGATCGCGCCGCCGTCGTACCAGGCCGATCCGGCGCCGGTGCGCACGTAGAGCTTGGCGGTCGTACCGGCGGCGTGGTTGCCCCACTCGGCGGTACGCACGGTCGCGGTCAGTGCCCGGTATCCGCTCAGGGCCTGCGGTGCGACGCGGTTGAGGTATGCCTCGGGGGCGGCCAGGTCGATGTCCGCCTTGAGGGATCGGGCGCCCCGGGCGGACCATTCGCTCACCGACCACGGGCCGTCGAGCACCCGATAGCCGCCCCAGCCCTGGGTGTCGGTCTCGAAGTCGGCGAGCGGGACGGGCGTGCCGACCGGCGCGGGGGCGCCCTCGGTGCGTGCCGAGGTCGCGATTTCGCCGCGCACGACGGTCCAGGAGTCGTTCATCAGCCGGCCCGCTCCGGCATTGGCGGTGGGTCGCCATTGGTCGTTCCACGCCATGAAGTAGGCGGTGGCCGGGAATCGGCTGCGAATCGCGTCGATCCACTTCCCGTAGTCGAGCGGCACCTCGACGCTGCCCCCGGGTCCGCTGCGCGGGCCGATCTCGGCGAAGGCGAACGGCTTCCCCAGCGCCACCAGTTCGTCGTAGCCCTGGACGGCCGCGGGCTCACGGACGTAGCAGTCGAGGCCGACCACATCGGCATACCCGCCACCGGGGTAGAAGGCCGAGCGGTTGCCGTAGCTGCAGTCCGGCGCGTACACCCACAGCAGGTTGTGCAGGCCCTTGACCTCGGTCAGGTAGCTGTACATGTCCCGCCACACCTCGGCGAAGGTCTGCGGGTTCTGCGCACTCCACCAGAACGAGTCGCCGTTCATCTCGTGCATCGGCCGAAACAGCACCGGCACGCCGGCATCCGCGAGTTCGCGCAGCCCCTCGGCGACCCGGTCCAACTCCGCGTGCCAACGCCGGCCGGTGGCGCTGCCGCGATCGGTGAGCCGGTCGAAGGTGGCCGGCTTGGTGAACAGCCCACCCCAGTCCGGCTGATCGGGATTGGGCAGATGCGCACTGACGGTGACCAGGCCGCCGGCGGCCGACCAGTCCTTCAACGTCGCGTTGCAGGCATGGTCGATCGTGTCGCCGTCGTGCCCGTAGTCACAGCCCAGCAACCCCGGATACGAGCCGGTCTGCGTCTTCAGCTCCTCCACCTGCCCCAGGGAGAACGTCTTCCCGCTGTACCCGGCGAACTGCCCGGACACCACCCGGTTCTGCGCCCGATTCGGCAGATGCGTCAACCAGTCCCGCACCTCCCGCACCGCCACACTCGCCTGCGGATCGGCGGGCTCCGTCGAATGAGCCCACGCAACGGGCCCCGCCCCGAAGCCCATTGCCAGGCCCATGACCAACACGGCGACCCAGCCCCGCCATCGCAATCCCATACGCTCGCCACCCCCGCGATCAGTGATCTTCACGACGGCACGAAGGGTAACGCCCCGTCACGCTGGTTGGTTGTCCGACCGAAAGGCTGGACACGCGTCCGGGCGCCGGTTACCTTGAGGCCGAGTTAGTCAGTCAACTGACTAAGAGCCGGAGGCGGCACCGTGGGCCCGGAGTTCGTCGAGGGGCCGGCGCTGCGGTGGAGTCCGCCGAAGAAAGATCATCCGAGACCGATGAGTCCTGGGCGACCCGCCGGTCTCTATGACCGGCAACCCACCGAGCAAGGAAGCGAGACCGTTCGAATGCGCATTGTGATTGGTGAATTCGTCAGCCTGGATGGCGTCATGCAGGCCCCGGGGGGACCGGACGAGGACACCGACGGCGGGTTCGCCCATGGCGGCTGGACGCACCCGTTCTTCGACCCGGAGGTGATGGGCGGCGCCCTCACCGAATGGGCCGCAGGCACCGACGCCCTGCTCTTCGGGCGCAGCACCTGGCAGGTCATGGCCGCGGCGTGGCCCGACCGGGCCGGCGACCCCTTCTCCGACCACATGAACTCGGTCGCCAAGTACGTCGTCTCCCACACGCTGGGCGAGGACGACCTGACCTGGAACAACACCACGCTCATACCCGGCGACCAGGCCCTGGAGCAGATCCGGAAGCTTCGCGCCACCGACGGCCGGGACCTGGTGGTGATGGGCAGCCTGTCACTCGCCCGGACCCTCCTCGCCGAGGGCCTGGTCGACGAGCTGCGGCTGATGATCATGCCGGTGCTGCTCGGCGGCGGAAAGACGATCTACCCGGACGACGGTGGCCTGCGCACCTTCGAGCTGGCCTCGACCGTGGTCAGCAGCACGGGCGTACACGTGTGCACCTACCGGGCGGTCGACGCCGGGTAGTTCGCACTCCGGACCGCCGGCTCGGCCCCGACGACGTTCGGCGCGCGAGCATCCGGCCACCCACGGGAGCGGGTCCCCGAGCAGTCCTCGGCGGCCCGCTCCGCTCACGTTTCCGATCGAGGTGCACCCCGGGCGCAAGCGCGGGTCGATGCACCCGCGAAGCGCCTTCGGTTTTCCCCGAACCAACCTCAGGGCCCGGCTAGTCGCGGGTGAGGTGGGTGAGGGTGACGCCGTTGGGGAAGGCGGTGCGCTCGGCGACGTCGAAGACGGTGGGGTCGAAGGCGCCGTCGAAGGCCGGGACTCCGGCGCCGATGACCACCGGGTAGCTCTTGACCACCAGTTCGTCGATCTCGGGCAGGAGGGCGCCCGCGAGCTTGCCACCGCCGCAGAGCCAGACGTCCAGGCCGGTCCCCTCTTCCTGCTTGAGCGTGCGGACGAGGGCGAGCGGGTCGCCCGACACGACGGTGACGGCCGGCTCGATGTCGGGCCCGAGGGTGCCGGAGACCACGTACTGACGCAGGTGCGCGTACGGACTGGCGATCCCGCCGTCGAGGGCGGGGCGGTAGGTGCCCATGCCCATGACGACGGTGTCGAAGCGCCGGTTGGGTGTGTCGGCGAGGCCGGCGGCGGCCCGGTAGGCGGTCGGGACGGTCTCGGGATACAGCGTGTTCGCCCAGGCGGAGTAGGCGGCGGTCTGCCGTTCGTCCCCGGTGGGGAAGAAGTCGCACTCGCCGCCGGGCCCGGCGATGCGGCCATCGAGCGTGACGGCGACGTAGTAGATGAGCTTTCGCATCTCGAACAACTCCATACGCAGTACTTTGAATGAAGTGGTTTGAATGTAATGCTGCACACGGAGTGGTGTCAACGCCGGTAGCAAAGCGACCAGGAGCCCGCCGGGGGCGGTCGGCGAAGGCGTGTTCGCCATCCGGGAACCGGACCGGCGCCGACCTCACCCGAAGAACGGTCGCCCACACGGGCCGGGCCGGAGGTCGCGGTCCTCGGGCGGTCCCACCCTGTGGCCACCTCCAGCGCATGACTGGCTGCCTCACCCGCACATGATCGAGCGGGCGAGGCCGACCGGCGGCTTCGTGTTCGTGGATGTCGTCGCGGATCCCCGGCGGTTCCACCGCCGACGGAACCACTGCCGATGGGCGAAAGCGCCTTCCACGGACCGGCGTTCGATGCCCGGATCCGACCCGAGCCGACCCGTGCTCGACATCGCGCTGCCCGATGGGCGGCCGGATCGTGGGTAGATTCGTGCCGTCGAGGTTCGAGTGGTCCAACGCGAAGGGGTCGACGCCGTGGCTGCCGAGATCGTCGAGTGTGAACTGACGGGTCCCTGGGCGGGTTTCCTTGCCCGGCCGGCTGCGGGCGACGTCGGTGTGGGCGTGCTCGTGTTGTCCGGATCGAGCGGCCGGGTCGAGCGGGAACGGTGTCGGCTCTTTGCCCGGGCCGGGGTGAGCGCGATGTCCGTGCGGTGGTTCGGTGGGCCTGGGCAACCGCCGGGTATCTGCGAGGTCCCACTGGAGACCTTCGTCGCCGCGACCGGGCTGCTGCGTGAGCGCGGTGCCGAGCGTGTGGGCATTCTGGGTGTCTCCAAGGGCGCCGAGGCCGCGCTGTCGGTGTCCTGTCTCGCGGATTGCACCGACGTCGTGATCGCCCTCGCCCCGACCTCGGTCGTCTGGGCCAACGTCGGCCCCGGGCGCGACGGTCGGGAACATCCGTACCGTTCGTGTTGGACCTGGCAGGGGCAGCCGCTGCCCTTCGTACCCTACGACCGCTCGTGGGCGCCGACGCAGCCGGAGGGCGCCCCGGTCGCGGTGCTCGGCTGGTACGAAAGCAGCCTCGCGGCATACGCGGACCGCCTTCCCGCCGCGGCCATCCCGGTCGAGCAGACGGACGCCGACCTGGTCCTGGTCGCGGGTGGCGCGGACCGGATGTGGCCATCCCTGCGCTTCGCCCACGAACTCGCCGACCGGCGCACGACGGCGGGCCGCAAGACGACCCTGATCACCCGGCCCGACGCGGGCCATCGCACCGTCTTCCCGGGCGAGTCGGCCCCACCCCCCTCCCCCCGCTTCGACCACGGCGGCACCCCCGAAGCCGACGCGACACTCGGCACGGCCGCCTGGCCCCACATACTGACGGCCGTCCTCGGTCGCTGAGCACTGCGCGGGGCCTCGACGCGGCGAGCGCCGGCGTGATCAGCTCGGCGACGTCGGCCACCCGTGCATCGTGATGCCGCCGGTGGCTTCGAGGTAGCCGAGGAGTCCGTGGACTCAGTCGAGTTCGACGGCGCGGGCGGCGGCCCACGGGGAGGAGGCGCACAGTTTCGGAGATACGCCGGCCAGTTCGCGGAAGTCGCGGTTCATGTGGGCCTGGTCGTAGAACTTGCAGGTGGCGGAGACCTCGGCCAACTTGGCGCCGGGACTGGAGAGCAGGGCGACGGCGTGTTGGAAGCGGACGATGCGGGCCACGGACTTCGGGGTCAGGCCGATCTGGTGGGTGAAGCGGCGGAGCAGGTGTTTGTGGCTCCAGCCGATCTCCTTGGCGATCCGGGCGATCGGGATGGCGCGGGGGCCTGCGGTGAGCAGGTGCCAGGCGTGGGCGACGTGGGGGTCGACGGCCGGTCCTTGGTCGATCCGGTGCAGCAGGGTGTTGTCCAGGAGGGCGAATCGTCTTGCCCAGTCCGTGGTGGCGGCGAGGCGTTCGATGAGTTCGTCGGCGGCCGGGCCGAGGACGTCGTCGAGCCCGACCACCGTGTTCGACAGCTCCGACAACGGCATCGCGAACAGGCGGTACGCGCCCAAAGGGGTGACCTGTATACGTAACGCCTCTTGGCCGCCGGGGTGTTCGACGACGCCGGGGCCGTCCTCCAGGCCGCCCACCGGCGTGCGGAGCGTGCTCACGGTCGGGGGCGGGCCGTCGAGCCGGCCCATGCGGGTGAACGGGGCCCCGAGGTTCACCACGACCATGACGCAGTTGTTCGGCACCAGGCGCGCCTCGTAGCGCGGGCCGGGGACGCCGACGTACCCGGCACGTTCGTGGACGTACGGCGCCAGGGCGAGCGGTTCCTGGCGGTGGACCCGCCACAGCGGGCCGACGCGGGTCACCGTGAAATCCGGTCCTGGACGCGGGGGAGCCGGCACGGCGGCAGAGTCTACCCAGGTGTTACCGAGGGTTGAACGCACAAGGACCCGGGGGGCGGGCGTTTTCGGGCGTGGCCGACGCGGCCCGCGCGACAGGCGCCCAGGCGGACACGAATCGATCACCCGGCCTTGCCCCGGCCCCCGGCGACCAGGTCAATTTCGTCCAAGCCAGGGGTGGCCAGGGACGCATAGCGTCACGCCTCGGCGTGCCTACTCGGGTACGTCCCGCATATCCGTCACGTATATCTCCCCTTGCTCGGCCCACCCCGGCCCGGGCAGCAAGCACTGGAGCTCGTATGCGAAGACTCCGCACGTCCCTACTGGGCGCCGCGGTCGGCCTGGCCGTCCTGGCCGCCACCGCACAGCCCTCGACGGCGTCCTCGGTCACCGCCGCGCAGGCGTTCCGGACCGGCGCCGATCAAGGCATAGTCGCCGGCTACCCGGGGGTCATGGGCCTCATCGTCGACGGGGCCACGAACACGTATGTCAAGGCGGGGTCGAACGTCCGTGGTTCCGCGACGCCGCTGGACACGAACGCGAAGTTCCGGATCGCGAGCAACACCAAGACATTCACCTCCGCGGTGGTCCTCCAGCTGGAGGCCGAGGGCAAACTGTCGCTGAACGACACCGTCGCGCACTGGCTGCCGAACGCGGTCAACAGCAACGGGTATGACGGCAACACCATCACCATCCGCGAGCTGCTCAACCAGCGTTCGGGGCTGCCGGACTACATGGCGCCCTACAACATCGCGTATTACGGGGCGTTCAACGTCGATCAGAGCTACACGCCCCAGGAGCTCATCAACTCGGCCTTGGCCCAGCGGCCGGCCGCGCTGCCCCGGGTGTTCGAGTACGCGAACACGAACTACATGCTCGCCGGGATGATCATCACGGCGGTCACCGGCCACACCCCGTCGGTTGAGATCACCAACCGCATCATCACCCCGCTGAACCTGACCAACACGAGCTACCCGGAGACGTCCCCGGACATCTACGGCAACTTCATGCGCGGCTGGCGTTGGCCGCCGCCGCTGTGGGGCGGCTACCAGCCGCCGCTCGCGGACTCGACCCGGTCCAACACCCAACTGTTCGGCCCGGCCGGTGCGATCATCTCGACCCTGCAGGACCAGGTCACCTTCGAGCGTGCCCTCCTTCAGGGGCAGGTGCTCGCGCCGACCCAACTGGCCGAGATGAAGACCTCGATCAAGATCGAGAACTACGACAACGAGTACGGCCTGGGCATGACCCGCGTAAAGGCCACGTGTAACGGCGCGACCCAGTGGTTCTGGTCGCACGGCGGCGACGAGATCGGCTACCACTCCCGCTGGTTCGCCACCGAGGACGGCAGCAAGCAGATCTTCTACGCCGCGAACGAGAACCACGGCCTGGGGCTCACCGAGAGCGCGGGCCAGCAGGCGCTGCAAGCGGGCGCCCTGAACGCGATGTGCGAGCTACTGAAGCCGTAACGGCTCGCGGTAGACGTCCCCGCCCCGGTCGCCACCGTACGACGGCGACCCGGGCGGGGCTTCGTCGTTTTCAGGCGCGGAAGCGGACCGGCCACATCCACCGACTCCTTCGGATCGCGCATCGGAGCATGATCGCAGGACCCCGCCTGACGCCATGTCCCGCGTCATCACGACGTCTACGGCATGTCTGACACATGGGCAGGGGTCAGGTGAACAGACGGGTGCACCGACCGAGCCCGTCCGCGACCGCGGACGGCGACCCCATCGGGACGGGGCGATGCGACGGAGGTCGGGAATGGCCGCGACGTACAATCGCAGTGAGGGCGAAGCGCCGAGCCGAGATTCCGGCACCGGTGTGAGGGAGGGGCCAGGATGTTCGGTTCGAAGAAGAAGAAGGCGAAGCTCAACGATCTGATGGCGCAGCTCAGGCCCGACCTGAGTCGGGAATCGCTCGGCGTCGGGCCCGACTTCCCGGGCGTCGCCCCGAACCCGCTCCTGAGCGGTGATGCACGGAAGCGCAATGCGGAACTGCGTACGGGGGCGCTTGCGCTCGGCGTTCTCGTCGACTGGCGGGAGGTCAACAGCAATCCACGCGTGGTCCTGATGTTCGACGTGGAGACCGCCGACGGCATCTCGTTCCGCGGTGTCGCAGACGAAGACCTCACGATCACCGAGCTCACCCGACTCGCCCCGGGACAGACGCTGCCCGTGCGCTACCGGCCGGCCGTCATGGACCACTACGTCTCCCTCGCCCGGGACGCGGACCCCGCCCACGTGCAGCAGCTCTCGGACAAGATCGCGAGCCGCAAGCGAACCTGACCCGAAGCCATTGGCCGAATCCCTGGGGCGGGTCCGGCAGGTTGAGCGCTCTGGCTGGAACTCTGGTCCCGTGTCGCGGTTTCAGTTCGGAAGTCGGACACGCGCCCGGCATGGTCCCCGTCCGTGACAGCAAGGACCCGAGCGCCGGCCACCTCATACTCGGCGCAGTCTCCCGGGCCGCTGCACGGCAACGCTGCGCGCCTGACGGCGCAATGGGTTGTCGCCCTGCGGGTGTTCGGGTTCGGGACCCGCAGGGCGACGCGTCGGTACCCGGTCAGCCGGCGGGCGGGTCTACGGGCGGGGCTGGACGACGACGGGAGGTCCCCACGTGGGGTCGATGGTCTCGGGAGTCACCGCGGGAACCGGCGGATAGGTCGACATCTGACCGTCCCAGAGCATGCACTGCCGCCAAATCTTCCTGGCGAGAGAATCGCCGACAGACCAATAGATCCCCTTCCATTGCGCTGTGCACTGAGCCTCGCGCCATGGCTCGGTCGCGCTCGCCGGCGTTCCGGCGGTCAGCACGAACAAGGGTGCCGTTGCGGCGGCAAGGGCCACGGTGGTGGCTATTCGACGGATTTTCATCGGGAGTCGGTCCCCTTTTCGAAGGTTGAACGAGTGCCCCGTGAAGGGCTGTCCAACGCAGAGTGCGCAGGAACGACTCAACGATCGCAACGACCGGGCGCAGCGGTAAGTGCGCCAAAGTTGCCCCTCGCCGCTACGAATGCCACTGGTCGCGACCATCGGCCCGTGCTACGCCCATTGCCCTTGCCGTCCGCTCAGGACAGGCCGGAGCCCAATGCCACGAAGGCGCAGATCAGCACGAAGAGGATGCCCAACAGCGGTGCCGCGAACCGGAGATACTGGTTGTAGCCGACCTTGGCCAACGACACGCCACCCATGATCACGGCGGTGGTGGGCACCCACAGGTTCATCCAGCCCGACGCCGACTGCCATGCCGTCACCACCAACGACCGTGGCACGTCCGCGAAGTCGGCCAGCGGCGCCAGGATCGGCATGGCCAGCGTCGCGTGCCCCGAGGTCGAGGGGATCAGGAAGGCCAACGGCAGGTTCACCAAGAAGATCAGGATGCCGAACAGCGCCGAGGAGGCGTCCGAGACCACGCCCTCCATCGAGTGCAGCACCGTGTCGGTGACCTGCGCGTTGTTCATGATGACGGTAACCCCGCGCGCCAGCATGATGATCAGCGCCGGTGAGATGAAGTCGGCCGTGCCCTGGATGATCGTCTCCGCGAGCTTCTTCTCCCCCAGCCGCGCCAACGTCCCGACGATCACCGCCGCCAGAATGAACAGGGCCGCCAACTCGGCGAAGGACCAGTCCAGTTCCCAGCCGTACGGGGCCGCGTCCGCATCCCCGCTGAGCACCTGGGCCCACGGAATGATCGAGAAGATCATGAACACGAACGTCACCGTCACCGCGACCAGCACGATCTGATGGGTACGGGTCAACGGCGGCGGTTCGCTGCCGGTGGCCGCCTTCTCCGCCTGCTCGCGATCCCCCGGCAGAAAGCCCACCATCGAACGGCTCGGATCCGCCTTGACCCGACGGGCATACCGCACCACGTACAGGATCGTCACCGTGGTCAACACGACCAGCATCAGCAGCCGCAACACGATCCCGTCGCCCAACGAGATCCCGGCCGCCGACGACGCCACCCCGGTCGCGAACGGGTTGACCGTAGAACACAACACGCCCACACCCGCGCCCAGGATGATCGTGCCGGTGGCCACCATCCGGTCATACCCCAGCGCCAACATCAACGGCACGATAAGCCCGTAGAACCCCAACGTCTCCTCGGCGAAGCCCTCGACCGAACCCAGAATGGCGAACACCGTCATGATCGCCACGATCAACACCGCACCACGCGTGCGCAGCCGATGCGCGAGCCGGGCGATACCCCGATCGAGCGCACCGGTGGCGAAGACCACCGTGATGAACGCCCCGATGGCCAACACGAACAGGAACACCGCCGCGCTGCCGTACAGATCACCCGCGTTGTCCGGCGCGACCTGCCCGCTCTCCACGTCCCTGAGCCCGTACAGGCCGTTGACCGGGGACAGGAACAGGTCGTTGAGCCGCTGGACGAAGTCCTCCGGCGACTTGACGTGGTGGTAGCTCCCGGCGACCGGCTTGCCGTCCTCGCCGCGCTGGTACTCGCCGGCCGGAATCGCGAACGCCAGCACCCACACCGCGATCGTCACGATCGCCAGCACCGTCAGCGCGTTGGGAAAGCGGAAGCCCCGCTTCGGCGGCGGCGCTTCGTCCTCGGCCGGGGTCGACGCCTGGTCGGTGCTCACGCGCTGCTCCTTGCGACTGCCGATGAATCCGATGAAACAGACGAACCAGATGGAGCCGATGAATTCGGTTGCGGAGTAGGGCCGTTCGGCTGCTACCTACCGCGAAAGCGCTCCGCATAGGCACTGAAGAACGCGGCCTCCGCCACCACCGCGTCGCGCAGTTCGCTCACCAACACCCGCTCGTTGGGCCCGTGCAGGTTGCACATGCTGTCCTGCGCCCCGAACAGCAGGATCTCCGCGCCCGGTCGGGCCGCCGCCAGGCTGTTGACCAACGGAATCGATCCACCCGCCGCCGCGTGTACGGGCTCCGCGCCCCACGCCGCGCGCAGCGCCTCGTGCGCGGCCCGATAGGCCACCCCGTCGGTGGCCGCCGCGAAGCCGAACCCCGGCGCGCCGGCCTGGGTCACCCGCATCGGCACCCCGAACGGCCGCAGCCCGACCAGGAATTCGATCAACAGCCGCTGTGCCTCGGCCGGATCCTGGGCCGGATGGCAACGCATGTTCAGCTTCGCCCGAGCCGCCGGCACCACCGCCGACGCGCCCCGGTCGACCGACGGCGCGTCCACGCCGGTCACCGTGATCGCCGGCCCCGACCACAAGCGTGAGCCCAGGTCCCCGGTGCCGATCAGCGGCATGCCCTCGCGGACCCCGGCCAGCCGGCGGAACTCCTCCTCGCTCCAGCCACCGCCCGACCACGGTTCGCGCCGCAGGCCCGGCACCGCGACATCACCGTTCGCGTCGTGCAACGCGGCCAACCCGTGCAGCAGCACCAACAGCGCATCGGGTGCCGCGCCACCGAAGTTGCCGCTGTGCTTGGCCTCTTCGAGGGTATGCACCTCCACGATGACCTCGACCACCCCGCGCAGTGCCACGGTCAGCGTGCCGGTGCCCGGGCGGATGTTGCCCATGTCGGCGATCACCATCGCATCACACGCGAACTCGTCCGGACGCGTGGGCGGGTAGTCGTCGAACTCGCTGCCGTACTCCTCCTGCCCCTCGAACACGATCCGGATCCCCACCGGAGGCCGCCCGTCGAAGGCACGGAGCGCGCCGAGGTGCACGATCAGATTCGACTTGTCGTCGGCCACCCCACGCCCGTGGATCGCCCCGTCGACATCGGTCGGTTCGAACGGCCGCGTCGTCCACAACGACTCGTCGCCGGCCGGCTGCACGTCGTAGTGCCCGTACAGCAGCACGGTCGGCGCGTCGGGATGCGGTGGCGGAATGTGTCCGGTGATCACCGGCGAGGTGTCCGGCAGCCGCAGCGCGGAGACGTCCCGCACACCCGCCTCGCGCAGGAGGCCGGCCAGCATGTCGTGGGCCTGCTGCACCGGTTCCGGCGGATAGCCGGGAAACGCGATCGACGGGATCCGGGTCAGCCGCCGCAGGTCCTCGCAGAGGTCGTCGAGCATGCCGTCCACCCGCGTGGTCAGCTCGTCCATCGTCATGCTCCCTCACCACGCCGGATACGGTGCGCCGCTCGCGTCGCCCGAGCCATGCTCCCCCAAATCGGCCGATAGCCGACGATCCGCCGCGCGACGCCACGCGCCTTCACCCGACCGGCCGCACCGCAGGGCGGGGACCGATCGGGTGAGGGTTCGAACCGGTGGCGACAACGTCCTCATCCGAGACAAGCGAGTTGCCGCGACGAGGAACGTATCCGTGCCGCGAGGATCAGAGGATCGCGTGGGGTCCGGCGCCGAGTTGGCTCCACGAACTCCAACCGGCGTGATAAGTGGCGTGCCAAATGCTGTTGTCCGTCCCGAGATCGAACAACTCCAGGCTGCTCGTGCCGGCGTCGTACACCGCCGTCGGCGTCGCCGTGAACTTCGACCCCGCATCCATCACCGACCAGCCTTCCCAGGCCGTCCCGTTCTGAATGTAGTTGTGCCACACCGCGTTGTCCGTCCCCAACGCGAACAATTCCAACGCATGGGTTCCCGGGTTGTACGCCACCGACGGCGTGCCCTTGAACTTGGCCGTCACATGCACGCGGTCGCCCGGGCCAGGGCCCAGGGCATCCCCGTGCCGGAGATGCCGCCCCCGCTCAGCCGCACCGGTGGCGAGGGCACCCCGCGCGAGGAGATCGCCTGGCTGCTGCAAGTGGCCGGTCACTACCGGCGGATCGACGGCGCCGAGTCGCCGGTCCCCGCTTGCACCTCGGCCTGAGCGCCGGCGGTACGCGGCCGACCGCGACACGACGGACGGTCCCCCGTCTCGCACAGGGGGGCGAGACGAGGGACCGTCCGGCCC
>NZ_JBHZAV010000127.1:0-26643 GCF_042754445.1 Embleya sp. NPDC059213 | reverse complement strand
CAGGGGTGGGCCTATCCCCACGACTCACCCGCCACACGCCGGCGCCGGCGCCGGCGATTCGAGCACAGCCATTGGTTGCACCGATGACTAAGTTGTCTTGTTGCACTTTTATATTCGATCTGCTTTTCTGAGGGCATCGAACGATCGCCCCCACCGGAGAGGCAGCACCACCATGAATTCCCCAGCAGTCGCCCACGCTCGGATCGGCATCATCGGCGCCGGGCCCGGCGGGCTCACCTGCGCCCGAATCCTCCAGCGGCACGGCATCGCGGTCACCGTGTACGACCGCGATCCCGGCCCCGACACGCGCAACCAGGGGGGCACCCTCGACCTGCACGCCGACAACGGCCAGATCGCCCTGCGCGAAGCGGGCCTGCTCGACGAGTTCTTCCGGCTCGCCCGCCCGGAGGGGCAGGAGATGCGCCGACTGGACCCGACCGGCCGCACCACGTTCCGCCATGTCCCGGCGGCCGACGAGCTGTTCAAGCCGGAGATCGACCGCGGCCAACTGCGCGACCTGCTCCTGGAGTCGCTCGAACCGGGAACCGTGCGCTGGGGCCACACCCTCGACACGATCGGCGGACCCGCCGACGGGCCTCGGCAGTTGCACTTCGCCGACGGCACCACCGTCGAGAGCGATCTGGTCGTCGGGGCCGACGGCGCCTTCTCCCGAGTACGCCCGGCAGTGTCCCGCGCCGTCCCCGCCTACACCGGAGTGAGCTTCCTGGAAGCCTGGTTCGACGATGTCGACCACCGACACCCCGAGATCGCCGCGCTGGTCGGTCCGGGCGGCGCCGCCGCGGCCGACGGCGAACGCGGCTTGTTCGCACAGCGCAACAGCGGAAACCACATCCGCGTGCACCTCATTCGACGCGGCCCGGTCGACTGGATCACCGACAACGGCCTCGGCACCGACGACACCGGCGGCATCCGCGCCCTGCTCCTCGACGAGTTCGCCCACTGGTCGCCCCGGATGCGCCGGATGATCACCGACAACGACGGCCGCTACGTCGACCGCCCGCTCTTCGCCCTCCCGGTTCCGCACGCCTGGGAGCACAGCCCGACGGTGACCCTGCTCGGCGACGCCGCCCACCTGATGCCACCGCTCGGTGTCGGCGTCAACCTCGCCATGCTCGACGCCACCGAACTCGCCCTCGCCCTCGCGCGGGCCGCCACCGTCGGGGACGCCGTCCGCGGCTACGAGAAGACCATGCTCCCCCGCTCCATCGAGACCGCCGCGGCCCTCGAAGGCGCCGCCGAAGACCTGTTGTCCGCCGACCCGGCCGACTGCGACCACGACGAGCCCCGACCCTGAACGCGCCGGCCGGGTCGCTTGGACGTGCCTGTGCGCTCCGCCATAAAGTGTCGTCGCCAAGACGACACAACCCGGCGTCGCCGAGGAGATGAGGAGACCCCAGGGTGGGTAGCAGCGTCGAAACACTGGAATTCCAGGCCGAGACCCGTCAGTTGCTCCAGTTGGTGATCCACTCGATCTACTCGAACAAGGACATCTTCCTGCGCGAGCTGATCTCGAACGCCTCCGACGCACTGGACAAGTTGCGGCTGGAGTCCCTGATCGACTCCGATCTGGAGGTCGACACCTCGGACCTGCACATCGCCTTGGAGGTCGACAAGGACGCCCGCACGCTGACCGTTCGCGACAACGGCATCGGCATGAGCCGCGACGACATCGTGGACCTGATCGGCACCATCGCCAAGTCCGGTACCGCCGGCCTGCTGGAGAAGATCAAGGAAGCCAAGGAGGCCCAGGACGCCGCCGCGACGCAGCACCTGATCGGCCAGTTCGGCGTCGGCTTCTACTCGGCCTTCATGGTCGCGGACAAGGTCACCCTGCGCACCCGGCGGGCCGGCACCGACGCCGGCACCCGGTGGGAGTCCGACGGCGAGGGCACCTACGAGATCCAGGCCGTCGACGGCCTGCCCGTGGGTACCTCGGTCACCCTGCACCTCAAGGCAGCGGACAGCGAGGACGGGCTGGCCGACTATCTGGCCGACTGGAAGATCCGGCAGATCGTCAAGCAGTATTCGGACTTCATCCGCTGGCCGATCCGGATGCCCACCGTGCGCACCGAGGCCGACGGCGTCACCACGCACGGGGTCGACACGCTCAACTCGATGAAGGCGCTGTGGGCCCGGCCGCGCAGCGAGGTGACCGAGGCCGAGTACCACGAGTTCTACAAGCAGATCAGCCACGGCGGGCTCGACCCGGCCGAGACCATCCACATGCGTGCCGAGGGCAACTTCGAGTACGAGGCGCTGCTGTTCATCCCCGCACAGGCACCGTTCGACCTGTTCTCGCGCGAGTCCAAGAGCGGCGTGCAGTTGTACGTCAAGCGCGTGTTCATCATGGACGACTGCGAAGCGCTGATGCCCAACTACCTGCGCTTCGTCAAGGGTGTCGTGGACGCCCACGACCTGTCGCTGAACATCTCCCGCGAGATCCTCCAGCAGGACCGGCAGATCCGCGGGGTGCGTCGGCGCCTGGTCAAGAAGGTCCTCGGCGCGATCAAGGACATGCAGGCCAAGGACGGCGAGCGCTACGCGCGGTTGTGGGCCCAGTTCGGTCGGGCGCTGAAGGAGGGCCTGCTGGAGGACGCCGACAACACCGAGGCCCTGTTGGAGTTGGTGTCGGCCGCCTCCACGCACGACCCGGAGCAGCCCACCACGCTGCGCGCGTACGTCGAGCGCATGAAGGACGGCCAGGACGCGATCTACTACCTGACCGGCGAGACCCGCGCGATGGTGGAGAACTCCCCGCACATGGAGGCGTTCGCGGCCAAGGGGTACGAGGTGCTGATCCTGACCGACCCGGTCGACGAGGTCTGGGTCGACCAGGTCCCGGCCTTCGACGGCCGGCGCCTCCAGTCGATCGCCAAGGGTCAGGTCGACCTGGACGAGCCGGCCGCCGACGACGCGGAGGCCGGCTCCGAGAAGGCCAAGCGCGAGCAGGACTTCGCCGCGCTGCTGCCGTGGTTGACCACGACCCTGTCCGAGCAGGTGAAGCAGGTCCGGCTGTCGTCGCGACTGACCACGTCGGCGGCGTGCATCGTCGGCGACGCGCACGACATGACCCCGACGCTGGAGAAGATGTACCGGGCGATGGGGCAGGAGATGCCCTCGGTCAAGCGCATCCTGGAGCTCAACCCGACCCACCCGCTGATCACCGGGCTGCGCTCGGCGCACGAGGCGAACGCCGACGACCCGGCGCTCGCGGAGATCGTCGAACTGGTCTACGGCGGCGCGCTGTTGGCCGAGGGCGGCGACCTGCCCGACCCGGCCCGCTTCACCCGGTTGCTCACCGAGCATCTGGCCCGCGGCCTGTAACCGATCCGCAACGCGGGTGCTGCCCGGCAGGTGACCTGCCGGGCAGCACCGTGTTCGACGCGGGTCGCCGATCAGGGACGACGGCTTCAGCAGGCGCCGAGGTCCTGCCAGACGCCCCATTGGCCGGTGGTGCCGGGTGTCTCACCCGTCGTCCACCACTTGGCCTTCCAGTTGTGACCCTGGTGCGAGACCTGCTGGCCACCGGTGTAGATCGTGCCGGACGCCCAGGCCGGGGCCGTGCACGTGTGGCCGTTGCCGCCGGTGACGGTCAGGGCGTAGGTCGCGCTGTGACCGCCGGAGGCGGCGGTCCCGGTCACGGTGAGGTTGTAGGTGCCCGAGACGGTCGCCGCGGTGGTGTTGACGGTGAGCGTGGAGGAACCGCCCGCCGTCACCGAGGTGGGACTGAGCGAGGCGGTGACGCCCGCCGGGGCGCCGCTGACGGTCAGGCTCACCGTCTGCGCGGCACCGGCCGTCACCGCGGTCGAGATGGTCGAGGTGGTCGAGGAGCCCGCGACGACGGACCCGGCGGCGGGAGTCGCCTTGACCGAGAAGTCGTTGGTCGGGGTGGTGGTGCCGCCCGTGAAGGGCTCGAAAATGTGGCTGAAGTCCCAGGTGTTCTGGGCGATGCCGGAGCAGTTGTCCGCGGCCGGCTGGTTCGGGCAGTTGCCGTTGTCGCGCTGGAGGGCCCAGAACGAGAGGGTGTTGATGCCCTTGGACACGGCCCAGTTGTAGACCTGGGTGGCGTTGGCCAGGGTGAAGGTCTCGGCCGGCCCGAAGTCGTCGACACCGATCATCTCGGTGACGCCGACCATCGCCCACAATTGGGCGGGGGTCTTGCTCGGGTAGAGCTGGGCCAGGGTGTTGTACAGGCCCTGGGCCGCGGTCTCGGTGTCGTTGGCCATGTTGTGCGTGGCGTTGTCGTAGTAGTCGAACGTCATCAGGTTGACGACGTCGACCTTCGTACCGTTGCTCACCGCGTTGCGCAGCAGGGCCACGCCGTTGGGGGCCAGGCCGCTGGTGGTGGTGGGCAGCGTGTAGGAGATCTCGATCTTGCGCCCGTTGCTCGCGGCCCAGTCCTGGACCAGCTTGATCGCCTTGTTGCGGCGGTCGATGCCGGCCGTGTTGTCCAGCGCGTCGATCTCGATGTCCATGTCCAGGCGGGAGATCTCGTAGGTCGTGATGACCTTCTTGTAGACCTCGGCGATCTGGTTGACATCGGTACAACTGTCCGCGATCTCGGTGCCGGTGGTGTCCGCGGTGTAGCCGCCGAAGGAGGGGATCACGTCCCCGCCGTTGGCCTGGATGGTCTTGATGTCGGCGCCGAACGTGGACTGGGCGATCGGCATGCCGCTGTCGCCGTTCCAGTACGCCGTGCAGGAGCCCTTGGTGGCCGTCTGCAGGAACGCCATGGTCAGGTGCTTGGCACCGGACTGGGCGGCCAGCGCGGCCGGGCTGTCCCCGGTCCACGCCTCGAAGTAGGGGGCGAAGACGTGCGAGGGCAACGGAGTCGCGGCCTGGGCGGGGCCGGCTCCGAGCGCGGTGAAGGTCACGGCCGCGGCGGCGGTGACCGTTGCGGCGACGGCCGCTCGTAACGTACGCAAGAGTCGCATGTGCGTCCAGACTGTAATTGGGGACGGACCGCCGATTCGCGTGGCACGGCGGCATGGGGTATGAGACAGCCCGGCACGCACAGAAGTCAATGGTCTGGACCAAAGTGGACTAGACCATTAACTTTCAAGGAAATTGTTTACCGGGCAAGGCAGTTGCCCGAGCCGATCGGGAACGTGCTCCCCTCGACGTCCTCGGTCGGCTCGAAACCGCCGCTCCGACCGGAGCGCGCGCTCGGCCGACCCCGCGTCAGGTGGCGAACTCGCCGAGCCATCCCCGGTCGAGCCGGTGCCTGGGCGGATAGGGCAACGTACCGTCCACCGCGACGGGGAAACCCGTGTCACAGAAAAGAGCAACCGGCCAACTTTTTGAGTCGCACAACCAAGAGTAGGGTCTCGACCATGGGCGACACGACGGCCGAGCCGACACCCCCGAGCACAGCACACCCGCCGACGGGCCGGCGCGAGCGCAAGAAGGCCGCCACCCGGCAGGCGCTCGCGGACGCCGCGTTGCGGCTGTTCCTCGAACACGGCTACGACCGCGTCGGCATCCGCGACATCGCCGAGGCGGCCGACGTGTCCACCACGACGTTGTTCAAGCACTTCGCCGGCAAGGAGGCACTCGTCTTCGACGAGGACGCGAACGACGAGGCCCGACTGCTGGCCGCCGTGCGCGAGCGCCCCGCGGGCCGATCGATCCCGGCGGCGCTTCGCGAGCACGCCCTGAGATACCGGCTCAAGTCCGGCGACACCGACGCCGACTTCGCGGAGTTCGTCGAACTGGTGGAGCGGACACCGGCGTTGCGTGAATACGGCGAGCGTATGTGGCTACGCCACGAAGCCGCCCTGGCCCGGGCCATCGCCGAGGAGACGGGACGACCCGAGGACGACCCGGACTGCGCCGCGCTCGCGCACTTCGCCTTGCGCGCCCCGCAGATCGGTCCGGGCCGGATCGACGCGGTCGTGGCCACCGACCACGCCTTCGATCTCCTCGACCGCGGCTGGCGGGGCCTGGGGGTCGAGAAGTAGCCACCCCGGCCCGCCCCCATATTGCCGAAACGGCATGAATGTTTGCCGTATGGCCGGCGTGCTCGCAGGGTGGTCGACATGAGCGAGAACACGTGGGTGCAGGCGAGTGACGAAGTGTGGGACGTCGTGGTGGTCGGGGGTGGGGTGGCCGGGCTGTCGGCCGCGCTGACCCTGGCGCGGGTGCGCCGCTCGGTGCTGGTGATCGACGCGGGCGAGCCGCGCAACGCGCCCGCCGCCGCGACGCACAACCTCCTGTCACGGGACGGGATCGCGCCGCTGGAGCTGCTGCGGCTGGGGCGCGAGGAGGTCCTCTCCTATGGTGGGCGGGTCGAGTCCGGCCGCGTCTCGGGCCTGCGGCGCGAGGGCGCGGAGCTGGTGGTGACCACCGAGGACGGCGGCCGTGCGCAGGCCCGGCGGGTGCTGGTGACCACGGGACTGGTGGACGAACTGCCCGCGATCCCCGGGCTCGCCGAGCGGTGGGGGCGCGACGTGTTGCACTGCCCGTACTGCCACGGCTGGGAAGTGCGCGACGGCGCGGTCGGCGTGCTGGCCACCGGGCCGGCGGCGTTCCACCAGGCGCTGATGTTCCGGCAGTTGTCGCCGGAGGTGACGCTGTTCCTGCACTCCGGCGGCGACCCGACCGAGGAGCAGTGGGAGCAGTTGGCCGCCCTGGGCATCGACGTGGTCGACGGCACGGTCGGTGCGCTGGAGGTCGACGACCGGGACCGGTTGGCGGGCGTGCGCCTGGCCTCGGGCCGGTCGGTCGCGGTGGACGCCCTGGTGGTGGCGCCCCGGTTCGTGGCGCGCGCCGGCTTCCTCGCCGACGCGGGCCTCGCGGTGACCGAGCACCCGATGGGGATCGGCGGCCAACTGGTCACCGAACCGGGCGGGTTCACCGGGGTCGACGGTGTGTGGGCGGCGGGCAACGTCACGGACCTGATGGCCCCGGTCCCGGCCGCCGCGGCATCGGGGGTGCAGGCCGCGGCGGCGATCAACATCGACCTGATCGGCGCCGACGCGCGGGCCGCGGTCGTCGCCCGCGCCGGCCGGGCTTCCGACGCCTCCCGGCCCGAGCCGGGCTCGGGCGACCGACGGTGAACGACCGGGAACGGCCCCACGCCGGACGAACGCGCGTGAACGGCCCCACCGGGTACGGCCGGACCCGGCTCGGCCGCTACCGCGCCCCGGCCCTCGGCGGCGGGAGGTCGGGCAGGTGCTCGCGGACGATCAGTTGCCCCAGCGCCTCCAGCAGCGGGGCGGCTGCGGCGATCGACCGTTCCGGGTCCGGTTCGAGGCTGCTCAGCGGGTAGCCGGCGCGGAACCCGGCCGCGGCGAGCTGATCGCGGGTCAGGTCCAGGCGTCCGCACACGGCGACCACCGGGACCCCGTGCCGCCGCGCGCGCCGGGCCACGCCCAGCGGGGCCTTGCCCTGGAGGGTCTGCAGGTCCATCGCGCCCTCACCGGTGACGACCAGGGTCGCCGCGCGCAGTTCCTGGTCGATCCCCACCGCGTCCAGGACGACGTCGACGCCGAGCCGGCGGCGCGCCCCCAGCGCGACCAGGGCGCCGAAGCCGGTGCCGCCGGCGGCCCCCGCGCCCGGCGCGGCCGCGATGCGCCCGGCAGGCGGACCCACGGTCGACGCCAGCACCTCCAGCAGGCGGCCGAGCCCGGCCTCCAGCACGGCGACGTCCTCGGGCCCGGCGCCCTTCTGCGGCCCGTACAGCGCCGCCGCCCCGCCGGGCCCCAATAGGGGCGCGTCAACGTCGGTGGCGACCACGAACTCGGTGGCCGCCAGCCGCGGATCGAGACCGGACAGGTCGGCGTGGGCGAGGTCGCGCAGGGCCGCGCCACCGTCGGCCACCGGTCGCCCGTCCGCGTCGGTGAACCGCGCCCCCAGCGCGCCGAGCAGGCCCACTCCCCCGTCGGTGCAAGCGCTGCCGCCCAGCCCCAGCACGATGGTGCGCGCACCGGTGTCCAGCGCCCCGCGCACCACCTCGCCGGCGCCTCGGCTGCTCGCGGTGAGCGGCGCCGGGACGTGGCCGGGCAACAACGCCAGTCCGGAACTCTGGGCGAGTTCGACCACGGCCGTGCTCCCGCGTTGGGCGTAGCAGGCGCGAACGGGCCGACCGGTGGGCCCGCCGACGCCGACCACGCGGCGTCGGAAGCCGCAGTGCACCAGCGCGTCGACGGTGCCCTCGCCGCCGTCGGCGACGGGCAGCACGGTCACCCACAGACCCGGGCGGGCCCGGCGCAGCCCGGCCGCGAGATGCCGGGCCACGGCCGCGGCGCCGAGCGAGCCCTTGAACTTGTCCGGCGCGAGCAGCACATGCGGCGGCGGCATCCCGCCGGGCCGACCACCCGGTTCGCCGGCGGCGTCGACGGCGCCGGGAACCGGGTCGCGCGGTTGCGGGACGAACGGGTCCCGGGTCATGCGGGGCTTGGCCCGGCCGGCGGTTCGACCGGCCCCCGGGACCAGGACTCACCGCGCAGCGCGGCCTCGACCAGGTCCATCATCCGCTGCTGGTCGTGGATCTCCAGTTCGCGGCTGCTGGTCTCGTGGCCCCCGCTGAACCAGTCCAGGCACACGTCCCCGCCCGCGTCCTGCAGCGCCTGCGCGTAGGCGTACGCCTGCTTGGGCGGCGTGCGGGTGTCGTGGGTGGCCTGCGAGATCCACACGGGTGCGCGGACCGCATCGACATACGTGATCGGCGAGGAGCGCCGGTAGCGGTCCGGGTCGAGGTCGGGGCCCGCTCCGAAGAACGCCTTCCACGCCGCGCGCAGCGCCGGATTCATGTCGCCGTAGGCGGTCACCCAGTCCGCCATCGGCACGAACGCCAGCGCCCCGGCGAAGAGTTCGGGCAATCGGCCGACGGACAACAGGGACAGGAAGCCGCCGTAGGACGCGCCGGTGACGAAGATGCTGCCCGCCTCGGCCACCCCGTCGGCGATCAACCGCTGCACCGCCGCCTCGATGTCCTCCAGTTCCCGGTCTCCGATCGAGCCCAGGAACCCTTCGCGGAACCGCCGACCGAAGGTGACCGAACCCCGGTAGTTCAAGGACGCGTACGCCACCCCCGAGGCGGCCCACGCCTGGGCCTGCGGGTTGTACGCGTCGACGGACACCAGGTTCGGGCCGCCGTGCAGGTTCAGCACCAGCGGCCGCGGCCCTTGCGCGTCCGGGGGTCGGCACACCCACAGTTGCAGGGGAGTGCCGTCGGCGGAGTGCACGGTGTGCGAGTCGGCGCCGACGCCCGATACCGGCGGGGTCGGCGGATCGGCCGGGACGATCTCCCCGGTCGAGCGTTCGACGTGCAGCACGCTCAGCGGCTGGTCGAAGCGCTGCCGGAGCAGCCGGACGCGTCCGTCGGCGGCGTAGTGCGAGGCCCACTGGTGGAGTTGGGCCGAGGCCACATCGGGCTCGAAGTAGGCCCCGGCCGGATGCCCGACCACCGTGAGCGCCCGGCTGTGCAGGTCGAACTCCAGTACGTGGTGCAGGCCCTCGTCGACCAGGACCAGCAGGATCCGGGCGCCGTCGTCGGACCAGTCCAGCGCCACCAGGTCGCCGTTCAGGTGCGGGGCGTCCACGTCGATCCGGCTGCCGTCGGCGGGGTCCCAGACGCACGGGCGGGCGAAGCCGGTGCGCTCGGTGGACACCAGCAGCCGGCCGTCGCCGACGACCGGGGAGAACCGCACCGCCCGCACGGGCTCCGCCGGCCCGTCGGTGAGGCTGCCCAGCACCTTCCCGCTGTCGGTGGCGACCACGGTGACCGCGAAGCGGCGTACTCCGGGGTTGTGGTCGGTGGTGTCCACGCTGGCCAGGCGCCCGTCGGCGGAGATCAGTCCGTTCCACGCCTCGTGCGGCGAGGTGAAGAGCAGCCTGGGCGCGGGCGTCCGGGAGTTGTGCACGTGCCAGAGACCGAACCCGTCGGGGGCGGCGGCGGTGATCACCACGGCGTCGCCCTGTCGGGCGGTGTCGATGCCCCGGAGCGTGTAGGGGTGCAGGGTGGGGGTCAGGTCGCGGCGGTCGCCGCCGTCCACGGCGGTGGCCCACACGTGTCCGACCTCCGAGCCGTTGTCGTCGTGCAGGCTCAGCACCCACTCGCCGTCCGCGCTGAGCACCGCCTCCCCCGGGTCGCCGACGTCGCCCGGCAGCGGCAGGTCGATGCCCCGCACCATGTCCCGGCGACCGAGGGTCTGGCCGTGCTCGGTGTCCCGGACCACCAGGCACAGATCGCGCTCTCCGCGGCCGCGGCGCATGGACAGGATGCGATCGGTGCTGAAGTAGGGGTGCCAGGAGGCGGTCATGGGGCGATCCTCTCGGGGGTGTCGGCGGTGTCCGGTCGCGGCAGGACTTCGGCGAAGTGACAGGCGGTCAGGTGTCCGTCGCCCGTCTCGACGAGGGGCGGGGTCTCCTCCGCGCACACGCTTTGTGCCTTCCAGCAGCGGGTGCGGAATCGGCAGCCGGAGGGCGGTGCCAGCGGGCTGGGTATGTCGCCCTCCAGCACGATCCGCTTGCGGGTGCGCTGGATGCGTGGGTCGGGAATGGGCACGGCGGACAGCAGCGCCTGCGTGTAGGGGTGTCGCGCCGACTCGAACAGCGAGTCCACCGGCGCGTGTTCGACGATCCGGCCGAGGTACATCACGGCCACCTCGTCGCTGATCTGGCGGACCACGGACAGGTCGTGCGCGATGAACAGGTAGGTCAGTCCGAGCCGTTCCTGGAGGTCCTCCAGCAGGTTGACCACGCCGGCCTGCACACTGACGTCCAGTGCGCTCACCGGTTCGTCCAGGACCAGCACCTCCGGTTCCACGGCCAGCGCCCGGGCGATCCCGATCCGCTGTCGTTGTCCGCCGGAGAACTGGTGCGGGAAGCGGTGCGCGTGCGCGGGGTCCAGGCCGACCAGGCCCAGCAGTTCGTGCACCCGCTCGCGTTCGCGTTTGGGGTGCAGGCCGTGGATGCGCAGTGGCTCGGCGAGGATGGCCTGCACGCTCATCTGCGGGTTGAGCGAGGAGTAGGGGTCCTGGAAGACGAGTTGCACCCGGCGGCGCAGGTCCGCCAGGGTCCGTCGGTTCGCGGTGGCGATGTCGGTGCCGTCGAGCAGGACCCGGCCGCCGGCCGGGGTGACCAGGCGGACCAGACAGCGGCCGAGGGTGCTCTTGCCGCAGCCGGTCTCGCCGACCAGGCCCAGGGTTCGACCGCGGGCGATGGCGAAGTCCACGCCGGAGACGGCCTGTACGACGGCGGACTTGCGGCCGCGTCCGGTCCGGTATTCGGCCACCAGCCCGGTGACGTCCACCGCGGTCGTGCTCATCGCGTCACGCTCTCAATCTCGTGGAACCGCACGCACGCCGTGGTGTGCGTGGTGTCGACGGCCAGGGGTGCCGGATCGACTTCGCCGCAGACCGCCGGGACCGCGTGCGCGCAGCGGGGCTGGAACGGGCATCCGGTGGGGCGTTCGGTGGGCAGCGGGGGCTGGCCGGGGATCTGCACCAGGCGGGCGGCGCGCCGATCGATGCGCGGCAGCGCGCCCAGGAGCCCGGTCGTGTACGGGTGGGCGGGGTGGTGGAACAGCGCGTCGACCGGGCTTTCCTCCAGCTTGCGTCCGCAGTACATGACCATCACCCGGTCGGCGATGCCGGCCACCACGCCCAGGTCGTGGGTGATCAGCAGGACCGCGGTGTCGGTGCGGTCCTGCACCCGTTCGATCACGTCCAGGACCTGCGCCTGTACGGTCACGTCCAGCGCGGTGGTCGGCTCGTCGGCGATCAGCAGCGCGGGGTCGTTGGCGATGCCCATCGCGATCATCACGCGCTGGCGCATGCCGCCGGAGAGTTCGTGCGGGTACTGGTCGACGCGGTCGCGCGGGGAGGCGATGCCGACCAGGTCCAGCAGGTCGACGGTGCGCTCGCGCAGGGCCCGGCGTCCCTGGCTCGCGTCGTGCACCGAGACCGCCTCGGCCACCTGCGCGCCGATGGTCATCATCGGGTTGAGCGCGGCGAGCGCGTCCTGGAAGACCACCGCGATCCGGTTGCCGCGGACCGCCCGCAGTTCCCGGTCGGAGAGGTCGAGCAGTTCCCGTCCGCCGAAGAGCACCGATCCCCGGGCGGTCGCGTTGCGCGGGAGCAGGCCCATGATCGCCATGGTGGCGGCGCTCTTGCCGGAGCCGGACTCGCCGACGATGCCCAGGGTCTCGCCGGGGGCCACGTCGAAGGACAGGCGTTCGACGGCGGTCACCGGCCCGGAGTCGGTCCGGTAGGTGACGGTGAGGTCGCGTACGGACAACACGGGGGACGCGTCGGTGCTCATCATTGCCTTCCTTGCGGGTCGAAGGCGTCGCGCAGGCCGTCGCCGACGAAGTTGACGGCCAGCACGGTGATCAGGATCGCCAGGCCCGGTACGTAGAGCAGGTAGGCCTGCGAGGTGCCGATCAGTCCGGCGGCCTGGCTGAGCATGTTGCCCCAGCTCGACTGGGGCGGTTGGATGCCGAACCCCAGGAAGCTGGTGGTGGATTCGAGGATGATCGCGGAGGCGACCGCCAGCGAGACGTTGACGGCGATGACGCCGGTCAGGTTGGGCAGCAGGTGTCGCACGACGATGCGCGGGTTCGAGGCACCGATGACCCGGGCGGCCTGGATGAACTCCTTGTTGCGCAGGGTGAGCACCTGGGCGCGCACCACTCGGGCGATCATCGTCCAGCCCAGCGCGGCCAGCACCAGCACGATGGTCACCGGTGAGGGGCCCAGCGACTCCAGCGCCACGGCCAGGACGGCGATCGCGGGCACGATCAGGAACAGGTCGGTCACCCGCATGATCACCTCGTCGGCCCAGCCGCCGACGAAGCCGGCGATCGCGCCGACGGCCGTGCCGACGACGGTGGACAACAGGGCGACGCAGATGCCGATCGCCAACGAGACCCGACCGGCGAACAGCAGTTCGCTGAGGTAGTCGCGGCCGAGCGAGTCGGTGCCCAACCAGTGGGCCGAGGAGGGCTGTTGGGCGCCCAGCAGGAGGTCCTGCCGGTTGTGCGGGAAGGGGGCGATCCAGGACGCGCCGAAGCAGGAGATCGCCAACGCGGTCAGGATCAACAGGCCCACGACGGCCGGCCGGTGGCGCAGGAATCGCTCCAGCACGATCCGGTGCCGGGGCTTGTCCCGGGCCGGTGCGGGCGACGGGGCGGTGGGTGGCGCGGAGGCGACGATCCGGGCCGCGGCGGAGTCGGTCATCGCAGGGCCACCCTCGGGTCCAGGAGCGCGTAGGTCACGTCCGCCAGCAGGTTGAAGACGATCACCGCGACGGCCACCACGAGCATCCACGGGATCAGCACGAACACGTCGCCGGCCAGGATCGAGCTCAGGAAGAGCCGGCCCATGCCGGGGATCGCGTAGATCTGTTCGGTGACGACCAGGCCGCCGACCAGGGCGGCGGCGTCCAGTGCCACGACGGTCACGAAGGGGGCGAGCGCGTTGCGCAGGGCGTGCCGGAACAGGATCCGCCGGCGTGGCACGCCCTTGGCCCGGGCGGTGCGCACGTAGTCACTGGCGAGGGCGTCGAGCATCGCGGTCCGGCTGAACCGGGACCAACTGGCGACCAGGCCGACGGTCAGCGTGACGACGGGAAGCGCGAGGTGCCGGAAGTAGTCGAGGTTGATCCCGGTTCGACCGACCGAGTGCAATCCGACGAAGTACAGCGGGGGTTCGCTCAGGCCGAACTGCTGCCTGGGCCACACCGCCAGCACTTGGATCAGGACCAGGCCGAGCCAGAACGCGGGCATCGCGATGCCCACATAGGAGAGCCCGGTGAGTACGTAGTCTCCGGCGGAGTACTGCCGGGCCGCCGAGTAGATCCCGATGCCGAGCGCGATCACGGCGGCGAACAGCACGCCCCAGAACATCAGTTGCAGGGTGACTTCGAGCGCGGATCCGATCATCGGCAACACCGCGCCGCCGGTCCTGGTGCTGGTGCCCCAGTCGCCGGTGACGAAGGCCTTCATCCACAGCAGGTATTGCTCGGGCACCGATCGGTCCAGGCCGAGCAGTTCCGTCTGTCGGTGCAGCGCGCCGGGGTCGGTCGACTGGCGCAGCTTGGCGAGCGGATCGAAGGTGGCCCGGACCGCCCAGAACAGGATGAAGGAGGCGATCACCATCACGGGCAGCGAGTACGCCAGTCGGCGCAGCGTGTATCTCAACATGGGAAGTCCTCGGCGAGGAGTCGGCCGCGGGTCATTTCGCCAGTCCCCATTCGGCGAGGTTCCAGAACGGGCCCTGGACGGGGTTGATGCTGATCGGGCCGCCGACGCCCTTGCCGGTCAGCAGGATGTTGGGGACGGCGCCCAGCGGCAGGGACGGTACGGATTCGGCGATCAGCTTCTCCGCCTGGCGCGATGCCTGGATCCGGGCCGTCTCGTCGACCTCGGTGCGTACCCGGCCGAGCAGTTCGTCCAGGCCGGGAATCTTCGCGCGGATGAAGTTGATGCCCGAACTGCCCTCGACGGCACCGGGGATCGACGTCGAGGCGAGGGTGGCGTCCAGGGTGGGCTCGGGGAAGGTGTCGGTCAGCGTCCACAACCCCAGTTGGAAGTCCCCGGCCGGGGCGACCTTGCCGAACAGGTTCGCGGCGCTGGTGTTCTTGATCGTCATCTTGAATCCGGCCTGCCGTAGTTGCGACTGCAGGATCTGTTCGGTGAGTTCGCGGCTCTGGTTGCCCGCGAGGGAGACGATGGTGAACTGCGCGGCGCGGCCGTCCTTGGCCCAGATGCCGTCGCCGTTCTTGGCCCACCCGGCGGCGGTCATGATCTGTTGCACCTTGGCCGGGTCGCGCCGATAGCCGGCGAAGTCCTCGCTCGCGAAGGCGGATACCAGCGGGGACAGGAAGCTCTGCGCGGGCGCGGCCACGCCCAGCGAGCCGAACAGCTTGTGCACGATCGCGCCGCGGTCGATCGAGTAGGCCAGCGCCTGCCGGACCGCCGGGGAGTCGAACGGGAAGGTCGAGTTGTTCATCCACAGCGCCTGGAGATTTCCGGTACGGGTCTCCACCTGCATGTTGGCGCTGCCGCCGAGCGAGTTGATCTGGGACAACACGTCGAGTTGCGGCGTCGGATACAGGGCGTCGAGCTGGCCGCTGGCGAATGCCTGGAATTCGGCGGCGGTGTCGGTGGTGAACTGGAACGTCACCTTGTCCAGGTGGGGTTTGGGACCCCAGTAGCGCTCGTTGGGGACCAGGGTGACCGAGGTGCCCCGAACCCAGGAGGCGATCTTCCAGGGCCCGCCGCTGAAGGTGTAGCCGTTCTTCATCAGCGCGTTGCGGTCCTTGCCGTCGAGCAGGTGCGCCGGCAACACTCCGTAGTCGGCGCCGAACAACTGCCGCCAGTTGGCGTACGGGGATTTCAGCGTGACCACCGCGGTCCGCGGGTCCGGCGTGGCGACCGAATCGATCAGGTCGTAGCCGGTCTGGGTGAACACGTCCTTGCCGTCGCGGATCTGCAACGCGGTGTACTTCAGGTCCGCCGAGGTGATCGGCTGCCCGTCGGACCAGACCGCGGCGGGGTTGAGTGTGTAGGTGATCGTCTGCCGTCCGTCCGCCACCGAGGTGGTGGGGGTGGCGGCCATCAGGTCGGACGCGACCGGGACCCAGGTGTTCCCCTGCTGCACGACCTTGAAGACCTGCGGGATGGTCTGGGCCTGCATCAGGTAGGTGCCCCAGATGGAGCCGGCGCAGGTGGAGATCCAGTCGGCGCAGTCCGGCTCCTGCTCGGCGCCGATCACCAGGCTCCCGCCCTGCTTGACCGGGACGTCGCGGATCGAGTTCGTCCCCGGCGCCAGCGCCGGTGCGCCCGACGTGCATCCGGTGGCGACGAGAACGGCGAGCGCCGCCAGGGCACTTCCGACCGGGGTTCGCCGCCTTTTGGGGCCGGATGGCGGCCTGCGGTCGTTTCGTGAATGAATCATCATGTTCGACCTTCCCTGCACGGGATGTCCCGGGACTCGGTGATCAAGGGTAAGGAGACGTGAACGGCTTAGCAATACACATAGGCTAGTAGTTAGCCAATGAGATTGACTTGAAATGTGGCCATGCCTCCGGCAGGCTCGGTACACCGGCGCCCACCGGCGCCGACTCCCCAGGAAGGACCCGCATGAACGCCCCGAAAGCCGAGGACACCTCCGACGTACCGGCCAAGAGCACGGGCCCCGGACGCCGTCGGCTCCCGCGTGACACGCTCAGCCGCCAGGTCATCCTGGAGGCCGCCGAGCGGGTCGCCGCGCGGGACGGGCTCGACGCCTTCACGTTCCAGTCCCTGGCCAAGGAGGTGAACGCCCACCCGACGTCGCTCTACCGGCACTTTCGCGACAAGGACCAGTTGGTCCTCGAACTGATCGACGACCTCCGGGCCCGCTCCTACGGTGGGTTGCTCAAGCCCACCGACTCCTGGCGCGAGGACCTGCGCACGTCGGCCCGCTACATCCACGAGCACTACCTGCGCTACCCGCAGTTCGCCGTGCAGATGGCTGCGCGCACCACCCGCAGGCCGACCGAGTTCGCCAACGTGGAGTTCGCCCTGGACGCGCTGCTGCGGGCCGGTCTGGACGAGGCGGACGCGGCGATGTACCTGAGGGTGTTCGGCAACGTCATCCGCTCGCTGTCCAGCATGGAGGCGGGCATGCTCGCGTTGGACCCGGAGACCCGGGACGGCGACACGCTGGCCTGGCAACTGGAGTACCGCAGGGTGCCGGCCGAGCAGTATCCGCGGATCGCCGCGATGAGCGGACAACTCCTGGACATCGGCGACCCGAAGGTCTTCGACACCGCCGTGGACCTGTTCCTCGACGCCATCGAGGCCCGCGCCGAACAGGCCCGGAACCGGCGGTCCACCCGGCAGGAGTCCACGCCGAAGGAGAGGTGACCCGCTCCGTCACCGGCTCGACGGAGCCGCGGCCCCCTCCCGGAGCAACCCGGCCACCAGCCTCGCCCGCTCCGGCAGGGAGCCCGCGTCCAGCCACTCGTGCCGGGCATGCGCCCCGCCGCCCGCCGGGCCGAGCCCGTCCAGGGTGGGAATGCCCAGCGCGGCGGTGAAATTGCCGTCCGAGCCACCGCCGACCCGGGCCTCCTCGATCGCGGTCAGCCCCCCTTCCCGGGCCAGTCGCCGCGCGGCCAGCAGCAGCCCTCGGGACATGCCGTGTTCCAACGGCGGCCGATTGATGCCGCCCGCCGGTTCGACCCGGGCCCCCGGCAGCCGCGGGCACAGCGCGCTCAGCGCCTCCTCCACCCGCAGCAACTCCGCGCGTTCCCAGGCCCGTACGTCGACGTCGACGTAGGCGGACTCGGGCACGGTGTTGGTCGTGGTGCCGGCGCCGCCGACGGTGGGGGTGACCGTCGTGCCGCGACCGGGGTCACCGAGCACGCTGATCGCGAGCACCTGGTGTGCCAGTTCGACCAGGGCGTTGACTCCCAGCTCGGGCTCCAGGCCGGCGTGGGCCGCGCGTCCGCGCACACCCACCCGGTACATCGCCACACCCTTGCGGGCGGTCTTGACGGCCCCGTCCTGGCTGGGCTCCAGTACCAGCACCGCCCGGCAACCCGCGGCGGCCTCCTCGATCAACGCGCGCGAGGTGAGCGAGCCCCGCTCCTCGTCCCCGGTGACCAGCATCCGCACGTCGTCGGCGCCGCCGATCAGCTCCAGCGCGTCCAGCGCCGTCACCAGCCCCGCCTTCATGTCGAACACTCCCGGGCCGGTCACCCGCCCGTCCACCGCGGTGAACGGGCGCTCGGCGAGCGTGCCGAGCGGCCAGACCGTGTCGGCGTGCCCGAGCAACAACACCGGGGCGACGGCCGGGTCGCGCACCCGCTCGTGCACGTACAGGTGGGGCACCCCGTCCCGGACGACGCGTTCCGGCTCACCCAGGAGGCCGTCGGACCACGAGGCCAACAATTCGTACAGCGGGTCCAGTCCCGGTACGTGGCCGGACGGCGTCTCCAACTCGACGAGTCGGCGCAGCCGGGACAACGAACGGCCGGTATCGACCTCGGGGACGGTGCTCAACGGGACTCTCCCGGTTCGGGGGTGCGGATGTGTTGCCAGAACGACGTCAGGGCGTGCGCCACCGCATCGGGGGCTTCCTCGGCCAGGTAGTGGTCGGCGTGCACGGAGACCGCGTCCACCCGTCGCGCGTAGGTCCGCCAGACCCGGGCCACGTCGAAGTTGCGGCCCACGTAGCTCCGCGCCCCCCACAGCGCGAGCAGCGGGACCTCGACCCGCCGGCCCTGCTCGCGATCCAGCCGGTCGTGCACCAGGTCGATGCCGGCCGCGGCCCGGTAGTCGGCGCACGAGGCACGCACCGTGCCCGCGTCGAAGCAGCGTTCGTACTCGGCCATCGCCGCCGCGTCGATCGCCGAGCCGCCGGCATGCCGACCGGCGAACCGGCTGCGAATCCAGGTCAGGGGGTCCGCCAGGATCAGCCGCTCGGGCAGGTCGGAGGGCAACGACAGGAAGAACCAGTGGAAGTAGTCCGACGCCATCGTCCGGTCCACGTTCTCGAACATGTGCAGCGTCGGCACCACGTCCAGCACCGCCACCGAAAGCACCCGTTCGGGAGCGTCCAGCGCCATCCGGTGGGCGACCCGCGCACCCCGATCGTGGCCGACGACCGCGAAGCGCGCGAAGCCGAGCGACTCCATCAGCGACACCTGATCGGCCGCCATCACCCGCTTGCCGTACGGCTCGTGCCCGGCGGTGTCGCCGGGTTTGTCGCTGTCGCCGTAGCCGCGCAGGTCCGCCAGCACGACGGTGTGACCCGCCGCGACCAGTTCCGGGGCGACCCGGTGCCACATGGTCGAGGTCTGCGGGTAGCCGTGCAGCAGCAGGACCGGCGGGCCCTCACCCCCGACGAACGCGTTGATCCGCACCCCGTCGCGCGACGCCTCGACCCGCCGCAGGCCGGGTGCCGGCGCGCTCATCCGTCCGTCCCCGGCCGGCGCAGCTCCTCGATGAAGGCGTCGCACACCTGGTCCGTCGACAACGTGCCGCCCAGGTCGGGGGTGACCGAGCCGGCCGCGACCACCCGGTCCAGCGCCCGGACGAGCCGGTCGGCCGCCTCCTTCTCGCCGAGATGTTCCAACATCAGGGCGGCGGACCAGATCTGACCGATCGGGTCGGCCGATCCGGTGCCGACGATGTCCGGTGCCGAGCCGTGGATCGGCTCGAACATCGAGGGCCCGCTCCGGGTCGGGTCGATGTTGCCGCAGGGCGCCACCCCGATGCTGCCGGCCAGGGCGGCGGTCAGGTCGCTGAGGATGTCGCCGAAGAGGTTGGAGGCGACGATCACGTCGAAGCGGGTGGGGTCCAGGACGAGCAGCGCGGCCAGCGCGTCCACGTGGTACGAGGTCAACTCGACGTCGGGGAAGTCGGCGGCGACCTCGGCCACCACCTCGTCCCAGAACGGCATGGTGTGCACGATGCCGTTCGACTTGGTCGCCGAGGCCACCCGGCCCGAGCGGGTACGGGCCAACCCGAAGGCGTAGCGGGCGATGCGCTCGACGCCGAGTCGGGTGAACACCGCCTCCTGCACTGCCAGCTCGTGCGGACGGCCGCGATACAACCGGCCGCCGATCTCGCCGTACTCGCCCTCGGTGTTCTCCCGCACCACCACCAGGTCGAACGGTCGCTCGTCCCGCAGCGGCCCACGCACCCCGGGCAGCGAACGCACCGGGCGCAGCGAGACGAACTGGTCGAACTCCCGCCTGATCGGGATCAGCAACCCCCACAGCGACACATGGTCGGGGACCTCCGGCGTGCCGACCGCCCCGAGCAGGATCGCGTCCGCCTCCCGCAGTCGTTCGATGCCGTCGGCGGGCATCATCGCGCCGGTCTCGGCATGGAACGCGCACCCCCAGGGGTGCTCCGTCCACACCAGTTCGAACCCGTGTGTCGCGGACAGTACGTCGAGCACCCGCCGAGCGGCCGACACGGTCTCCCGACCGATGCCGTCGCCGGGGATCGCCGCGATCCGATACGTGCGCACCTGAGCTCCCATCATCGGTTAGCAACGGACCTAGCCTAGGAGATAGCCACGGTTAATTGCTAGAGACGGACGGATGTCGCCTGCGTCACCGATGGACGCAGCCGGCGCGACTTGCGCCGACCCCCGGGTGACGATGGCAGCGACACAGCGTCATGTGACGGCCACGTGGCGTGCATCAATCGCCGGGAGAAGTGGGCACATGACGATCGATCGACGGGCGTTTCTGGCCGCTCTGGGAGTCGGCGGTGCGTTGGCGGTGACGGGGGCGACCGCCGGCGGCATCGCGCGGGGTGTGGCGCCGGTGTTCCCGGCGTACGGCGGGCGTCGGACGGGCGGGTTCGCCGCCCCCGAGCCGCCGGACTGGTCGGCGCTGAAGGCGCGGCTCGACGGGCGGCTGCTGCTGCCGGCGGACCAGGGCTACGACGTCGCCCGGCTCGGCTTCAACGAGCTGTACGACGATCAACTGCCGGCGGCGGTGGCCCGCTGCAACTCGGCGGCGGACGTGCGGATCTGCCTGGACGCGGCCCGCGGACACGGGGTGCCGATCGCCGCGCGCAGCGGCGGGCACAGCTACCTCGGCTACAGCGTGCCGAACGACGGGCTGGTGCTGGACCTGCGGCCGATGGCCGGGGTCCGGGTGCGGTCCGACGGGACGGTGCGAGTGGGCGCGGGGGCCCGGCTGATCGAGGTCTACGCGGCGTTGGCGCAGGCCGGGCGACTGATGCCGGCCGGCTCCTGCCCGACGGTGGGGATCGGCGGACTCGCCCTGGGCGGCGGGATCGGGGTGTTGACCCGCAAGTACGGACTGACCTGCGACCGGCTGGTCTCGGCGCAGGTGGTCACCGCCGACTCCCGGGTGCTCACCGCCTCCGAGTGCTCCGAGCCGGACCTTTACTGGGCACTGCGCGGCGGAGGCGGTGGCAACTTCGGGGTGGTCACCGAATTCACCTTCAGCACCGAACCGGCCCCCGCGCTCACCGTGTTCGCGCTGCGCTTCCCGGCCGGCGCGGCCGCCTCGGTGATCGGCGCGTGGCAGGGGTGGGTCGCGGACGCGCCGCCCGAACTGTGGTCGAACTGCGTGGTCTCCGGCGGCGCGGCGCCGACCGCCCGGGTCGGCGGGTGCCACGTGGGGACCGCCGACGAACTGAACCCGCTCCTGGACCGACTGATCGCCGCCGCCGGGACCCAGCCGACGTCCCGCAGCGTGCAGGGCAAGAGCTATCTGGACACGATGAAGTACATGGCCGGCTGCGCGAACGACACCATCGCGCAGTGCCATCCGACGTCCGAGGGCGGCCGGTTGCCGCGAGCGGCCTTCGTCGCGGTCTCGCGGGTGCTGACCGCCCCGCTGGACGCACAGGGGGTGGTGCAACTGATGGTCGGCCGCACCGGGATGGACCTGCTGCTCGACTCGATGGGCGGCGCCGTCTCGCAACTCGCCCCCGACGCAACGGCCTTCCCGCATCGCTCGGCGCTCGCCACCGCGCAGATCTACGCGAGCACCACACCCGGCGGCAAGCAGGCCGCCACCGCCGCGGTCGACGCAGTCCGGGACGGCCTGGCAGCCCTGGGCGCCGGGGGCGCGTACGTCAACTACATCGACGAGAACCTGCCCGACTGGGGCACCGCCTACTACGGCGAGAACCTGCCGCGTCTGAAGTCGGTGTCCCGACGCTACGACCCGGACCAGGTGTTCGCCTTCCCCCAGTCGGTGGCCCGCGCCTGACCTCGGTCCGTGCCCGAACTCGTTGCGCGCCCGGCCGCGTTCCGCGTGCCGATCTGACCGAAAGTCATGCATGCGGAACTCCATGTAACCCAAATCACGTCCGATGTTCACCCTTCGGGGCCGCCGGGCGACCCATCGTCATGTAATGATGTGCCATGTGAGATGTGAAATGTCACACCTCATCAAGTGGGCATCATTTCGGGTGCCCCGAACAGTGGAGGCTTCCCATGAAATTCATGACAACCGCGGCAGTGATCGGCATAGCCGGCCTGGGCATCATCGCCGCCGCACCGGTCGCGAGCGCCGACCCCACCCCGACGCCCACCGTGACCTGCGGCGCCTACGGGCTCCAGTCCGGTCTGTCGACCAAGGTCTGCGCCGAGGTCGCCGGCGACAACGTCCGCCTGTTCGGCCAGGTCGGGCTGGCCGGTCCGCCGTCGCCCGGCAGTCCGCCCCGGCAGCCGCAGTCGCTCAACCTGCGGCTGTCCGGCAACGTGGGCGGCGTCTCGCTCGGCGCGGTGAACCAGGACTCGCTCTTCCACTACTCGACGATCAGCGTCTTTGGCGTCGGCGGCACCGTGCCGTGCGGTTCGACGGTGCACGGCAGCTTCGCGGTGGAGTCCTACCAGTGGCCGGCGCGGCCGGTCACCGTGGACCTGGTGCTCCCCTGCTGACCCACCCCCCGGCCCGCACGGCCACCCGCCGCCGGGCGCCGTAACGCACCGCCGGGCGCCCGCCGGCACCTCGGACTCCGCGCCGGAATCGCGGAGTTCGAGGTCCCCGGCGGGCGCCCGGGCGGTACCGGCGGGTCCTGGTGCGCGGACCGGCGGCTCAGCAGTCGAAGTCGACGGTGAGGGTGTCCGAGGCGGGGTACGTCTGGCAGGTCAGGACGTAGCCCGCCTCGATCTCCGCCGGGTCGAGGGCGTAGTTGCGGCGCATGTCCGCGTCACCGTCGCGGACCAAGGCGCGGCAGGTGCCGCACACGCCGCCCTTGCAGGCGAAGGGCATGTCCGGGCGCAGTCGGCCCGCCGCGTCCAGGACGGTGCTCTCGCGAGGCAGGTCGGCGACGGTGGAGCGGCCGTCCAACACGACGGTCACCCGGCTGACGGGTCCATCCACCGGCGCGTCCTCGTGCCGGACCGCCGGCGGCGGTGTGTCGTCGGCGAAGAACAACTCCTGGTGCACCCGGTCGTCGGGCACGCCGAGGCCGGCCAGGGCGCGCCGCGCGTCGCGGATCATGCCGTGCGGGCCGCACAACCACCAGTGGTCGGCCCGCTCGGCGTCGACCAGGCCGTCGATCAGGGCGAGCAGCCGGTCGTGGTCGAGGCGACCCGAGAGCAGCTCGGCCTCGCGGGGTTCGCGGGAAAGCACGTGCGCGAGTTCGAAGCGGGCCGGGTACAGGTCCTTGAGGTCGGCCAGTTCGTCGGCGAACATCACCGTGTCGGTGCGGCGGTTGCCGTAGAGCAGGGTGACCCGCGAGTCGTGGTGGGCGGCGAGCACCGACTCGGCGATGGACACCATCGGGGTGATGCCGGAGCCCGCGGCGATCAGCACGTGGTGGGCGGGGGCGGACACGTCGGCGGTGAAGGTGCCGGTCGGCGCCATCACCTCGACGCGATCGCCGGGCCGGATGTCGTTGACGAGCCAGGAGGAGAACAGGCCCCCGGGCACCACCCGGACGCCGATCCGCGGCCGGGTGCCGGCGGCGGAGCAGATCGAGTAGGTGCGGCGTTCGTCCGTCCCGTCGATCTCGCGGCGCAGCGTGAGCGATTGGCCGGGCACGAAGGCGAAGGTGTCGGCCAGTTCGTCGGGCACCTCGAAGGCGACCGCGGCGGCATCGGGGCACAGCCGGTGCACCTCGGCGACGCGCAGGTGGTGGAAGCTCGGGCGGCGGCGGGAGGGCGGCGGCGCGGCGGAGATCGTCGTCGTCGGGTCCTGCATCAGATCTCCTTCATGTGCTCGAACGGCTCGCGGCACGCGAGGCAACGCCGCAGGGCCCGACAGGACGCGGCGGCGAAGCGGGAGGTCTCCTCGGTGTCCGCCGAGCCGCAGTGCGGACAGGGCACCCGGCGGCGGGTCGGCAGCAGGTCCAGCGGGACCGACCCGGTGCCGGGCCGGGGTGCGGCGCCCGGCGGGGCGATGCCGTAGCGGGTCAGCTTGCGGCGCCCGGCGGGGGTGATCCGGTCGGTGCTCCACGGCGGGTCGAGCACGGTCCGGATCTCGACCCGGGCGAAGCCCGCCGCGCGCAGGCGGGCGGCGACCTCGGCGCGCATCTCGGCCATCGCCGGGCAGCCGGAGTAGGTCGGGGTCAGGCCCGCGACCACCGTGCCGTCCGCGGTGATCTCGACGTCGCGGAGCACCCCGAGGTCGGCCAGGGTCAGCGCGGGCAGTTCGGGGTCGGGTACCTCGGCGGCGATCCGGCGGGCGCGGCGCACGTCCGCGGCGGTGTTCGCGGTCACCAGGTCGCGCCCGGGTGTGCGCGGGCCAGCCCCTGCAACTCGGCCAGGAGTGGGGCCAGATGCTCGGTGTGCTCGCCGTTTCTGCCGTGCCCCGGGAGCGGCGGCGCGGCATCGGGCAGGGTCAGCGCGACGGCGTCGAGCACCTGGGCCAGCACTGCCCCGACCTCCTCGCGCGCGTCGTGCGCTTCGTACAACTCGGGGAGCCAGGCGGCCACTTGCCCGAGCGCGACGTGCATGCGGCGCCGCGATTCCTCGGTGCCGTCGCCGAGGCGTACGGTCCACTCGGCGGCGTACTGCCGGTGGTAGGTCAGTTCCTTGACGCCCTTGGCGGCGACGGCCGCGAGCACCGGGTCGGCCGTGCTCGCGAGCCGGGTGAAGTGCGCGAGCCGCCAACTGGACAGCAGCAACAGCCGGGCGATGGTGAACGCGAAGTCGCCGTTGGGGAGTTCGGCCAGTCGTACGTTGCGGAAGTCGGCCGCGTCGCGGAAGTACGCGTAGGCGTCCTCGTCGCGTGCGCTGCCGTCGACCTGCCCGCAGCGCGCGTACAACAGGCGTGCCTGGCCGAGCAGGTCCAGGGCGATGTTGGCGAGGGCCAGTTCCTCTTCGAGCTCGGGCGCGCGGGTGGTCCATTCGGCCAGCCGCTGGGCGCCGATCAGCGCGTCGTCGGCCAGGGCGAGGCAACACGCGGCGAGTTCGGCGGCGTCGACGTGCGCGGGCAACGTGCTGTCGACGCCGTACAGGGGGTCCTCGAAGCCGGTACCGAACGCCCAGCGTGCGTCGCCGCCGTCCCCGTCGGCGAGGGAGGGCGGGAGGTGGTCGTCGTGCATTGACCTGCTCCTCAGATGTGGGGGACGTCGTCGGGGATGTCGTAGAAGGTGGGGTGGCGGTACACCTTGTCCGCACTGGGCGCGAAGAACGGGTCCTTCTCGTCCCGAGTGGACGCGGTGATGTGTTGCGAGCGCACCACCCAGATGCTGACGCCTTCGTTGCGGCGGGTGTACAGGTCGCGTGCGTGGGTCAGCGCCATCCGGTCGTCGGCGGCGTGCAGGGAGCCGACGTGCACGTGGTTGAGGCCGCGCTTGCCGCGCACGAACACCTCGTAGAGCGGCCAGTCGGCGCCGGTTCGGATGTCGTTCATGCGGCTGCTCCTTGCCGGGTGGTCTGCTTGGCCGCGTACGCGCTCGCTGCCTCGCGTACCCACTTGCCTTCGTCGTGGGCCGTCCTGCGACGGCTGATCCGTTGTGCGTTGCAGGGGCCGTCGCCGCCGATCACCCGCCGCAGTTCGGCCCAGTCGGGGGTGCCGAAGTCGTGTCGGCCGCGGTCGGCGTTCCAGGTCAACTCCGGATCGGGCAGGGTCACTCCGATGTGGCGGGCCTGGGGCACGGTCATGTCGACGAAGCGTTGGCGCAGTTCGTCGTTGCTGTGCCGTTTGATCTTCCAGGCCATCGACTGGGCCGAGTTGGGCGAGTTGTCGTCGGGCGGGCCGAACATCATCAGTGAGGGCCACCACCAGCGGTCGACGGCGTCCTGCACCATCGCGCGTTGCGCGTCCGTGCCGCGCATCATCGTGGACAGTTGCTCGTAGCCCTGCCGCTGGTGGAAGGATTCCTCCTTGCACACCCGCACCATGGCCCGGGCGTAGGGCCCGTACGAACTGCGGCACAGCGGCACCTGGTTGCAGATCGCCGCGCCGTCCACGAACCAGCCGATGACGCCGACGTCGGCGTAGTTCAGGGTGGGGTAGTTGAAGATCGAGGAGTACTTCTGCCGGCCGTCGATCAGCCGGGCGGTCAGGTCCGCGCGGTCGGCGCCGAGGGTTTCCGCCGCGGAGTACAGGTAGAGCCCGTGGCCGGCCTCGTCCTGGACCTTGGCGAGCAGGATCGCCTTGCGGCGCAACGACGGGGCGCGGGCGATCCACTCGGCCTCGGGCTGCATGCCGATGATCTCGGAGTGGGCGTGCTGCGCGATCTGGCGGATCAGCGTGCGGCGGTAGCCCTCGGGCATCCAGTCGCGGGGTTCGATCCGGTCGTCCTTGGCGAGGGTGGCCGCGAAGTGGTCGGCGAGATCCGGCGGCGCGTCGTCCGCAGGCGGTGTGGTGGGGGGTGGGGTGACCATCGACAATTCCCTACCGACCGTTCGTTCGGTCAATCGTGTGGCGAGGCCGGGCCCGCGTGGGCCCCGGGTGGGTCGGGGCCCACGAGCGGGCCCAAGTGGGTCAGTGTCCGTCAAAGGTGGGCCGGTCGCCCGCCAGGAAGGCGCGCACCGCCGCCCGGTGGTCCTCGGTGCGGCCGAGCCGCTCCTGGGCCGCCGCCTCCCGTTCGAGCAGGTCGGCCGGGCTCGCGCCGTCGGTGTGCCGAAGCAGCGCCTTGACCTCGGCGTAGGCGGCGGTCGGGCCGGCGGCCAGGCGTCGGGCGAGGGCCAGCCCCTCGGTGGTCGCCGCACCGTCCGGCACCACCCGGTGCAC
>NZ_JBHZAV010000126.1:0-26882 GCF_042754445.1 Embleya sp. NPDC059213 | reverse complement strand
CCAGCTACGACAACGCAGCCGCCGAGAGCTTCTTCGCGACGTGCAAACGCGAAGTTCTCCACGGCAGGAAATGGGCGGACGAACAGCAGGCCCGGATCGACGTGTTCCGCTGGATCGCCTTCTACAACCACCACCGACGCCACAGCACACTCGGCCACCTCAGCCCCATCGCCTTCGAGCAACGACCTCGAACCGACGAGACCGCCACGGTGACACTCGCGGCATGAAAACCGGTGTCCATAATTCAGGGGAAACCTCAGGGACCGGGCCCATCTCCGCCGGTCCACGCCGACCGTTTAGCACTGAGCCTCCCGCTGCCCACCAAGTCGCGACCGCCGGCCGCGCACGCCCGGCCCACTCGGAAAGGCTCCCCGGCGAACCCGACGAAAGCACCCACCCGCTCCGCCGTTGCCAGCGCCTTTCCGGGCGAGCAACACCTGTGTCTCGCCGGGGAACCCAGGGCTCCTGACCGCCGGTGACCACGGGACCGGGCCCACCTCCGCCGAGCCACGCCGACCGTTTAGCACAAAGCCACCCGCCGCCGACCAAAACGCGACCGCCGGCCGCGAACACCCGACCCACTCGGCAAGGCTCCCCGGCGAACCCAACCGGACCGCCCTCCCTCCGCGCCGTTGCCGGCGCCTTTCCGGCAAGCAACACCCACCTCTCGCCGGGAAACCCAAGGCTCCCGGCCACCGGCGACCACGGGACCGGGCCCACCTCCACCGGCCCACGCCGACCGTTTAGCACTGAGCCACCCGCTGCCGACCAAAACCCAACCGCCGGCCGCAAACGCCCTCCTCGCCCTCCTCGCCCTCCTCGCTCGCCGGGAACTCCCGACCAAACGGCCTTCGATGGGCCGGTTCCGAAGCTCGGGCTGCTGCCGTCGGGCAGCATCGGGCGATGGACCCTGACGACGCGGTGCCTTGGGAATTGAAGGTGCTCGATACGGCCGCGCTGCTCGGGCTGGAGGAGCAAGCGGCTCGGCTCAGGCTCAACCAGCGGCTGGACCCGGCATGGGTGCACGCGAATACGGCGCCCGCGGGGACCCACTACCTGTGGCCGTTGCTGTGGAACAGCACGCCCCATCGCCCGGACCTGCCCCGCCAGTTGCGGTGCGAATTGCTCGTCGTGCTCCGTACGGGAGACCGGGTGCGGAGCCTGTTGGACGTCGTACCCGATGACTTCGCCCCCCCTGCCGAGAGTGACCTCGCGTAGCGAGGGCACACACGTCGGCAGACTCCTGGACCGCGCACCGAGCGTCAGGGAATGGCTCCTGGGCACGGATGCACCGGGCATGCCTCGTCCGCCTCACGCCGACGGCGCCCCCTGACGGAGCAGGATCGCCCGGACAATGTCGTCGCGGTTGCCGCCGGCCGAGGTGCCGGCGAGCGGGAATGCCGGTGGTGTCCAGGGGCAAGCGATGGAGGCCGAATTCGCTGGTGGCCCCGAACCCCCGCGCACTACCCTGCGCCGAGAACCCGGGGACGCGTCGGCCCACGCTCGCCGAACCGCCGCGTGGATCGCGGCCGGCGGTCGGCACGGCGAGTGTCGGTGGCGGTCGTGAAATCGACGGAAGGACGGATGCGTAAGCCATGGAGCCCGCCGACTTCTACACCGGCATCGTCGCCGAGTCCTACGCCCCGTTGCGATCACTCGACCCCGATCCCGAGGTCCATGCGGCCTTCATTCGCGAAGTGGGCGGACCGGCGCTGGAGTTGGGTTGTGGGGACGGTGATCCGTTGCTCGATCTGCGTCGCCGCGGGCTGGACGTCGAGGGGGTCGATTCCTCCGCCGACATGTTGGCGCGCTGCCGACGTCGGGCCGACGACGCGGGTGTCACGGTCACCCTCCACCACCAGCGGATGGAGGCGCTCGACCTGCCCCGCCGCTTCCGGGCGATCTTCCTCGCCGGGCCGACCTTCAACCTGCTTCCGGACGACGACGCCGCCGGCGCCGCGCTCGAAGGCATTCGCCGCCACCTGGTCGACGGGGGTTCCGCGCTGATCCCGCTGCACATCCCCGCCCCCACCCCTGCCGACCGGATCGGCGCGACCCGTACCGCCACCGCCGCCGACGGCGCACGGTTGCGCTTCACCCTCGTATCCGAGGAACGCAACGAAGCCGAGCGCACCCAGATCTCCCTGCTGCGCTACGAACGCCACGAGCACCACAAGCACCACAAGCACCACGAGCACCACGAGCACCACGCCCAGGACGCGAGCGCCGTCGTGGAACGGCCATGGCTGCTGCACTGGTACACCCGCGACGGATTCCGAGCGCTCGTCGCGGCAGCCGGACTGACCACGGTGTCCGTCACGGACTCGGACGGCAACCCTGCCCGGGACGACGCCGACTCCACGGTGTTCCGCCTGCGCGCCGACCACCACACCCCGCGACCGCCCACCCGCTGAGCGCCCGCCCCCGAGCGCCCAGCGGGCCGATTTCAGCCCGTCGCCACCACCGGTACGCCGCTTGGGCGGCCTGCCAGGAGGGCCGCGATGTGGTCGGCGCAGCGGAGGGCCGCCGTGGCCATCGCGCCTTTGGTCATGCCGGCGACATGTGGGGTCAGCAGGGCGTTCGGCAGGCCGAAGAGCGGCGACGCGAAGGCCGCGTGCTCGTGCTCGAACGTGTCGACCGCCGCCGCCACCAGGGGCGCCGCCGGATCGCTCAGCGCGTCGGCCAGCGCCTGCTCGTCGACGATGCCACCCCTGGCGGTGTTCAGCAGGATCGACCCGGGTCGCATCGATGCCAACTCCGCCCGCCCGATCAGTCCTCGGGTCTGCGAAGTGAGCGGAAGATGCAGGGAGACCACGTCACTCGTCGCCAACAGGCCGGCGAGCGATGCCGCCCGAGGCACCGAGGACTCGGCCTCCGGACGCCGGGAGAAGCCCTGCACCGTCATGCCCAGCGCGCTCGCCCGCTCGGCCAGGGCCGACCCGATCCGGCCCAACCCGACGATCCCCAGGGTCAGTTCCGCCAACTCCACCGCAGGCGCGCTCGGCGCACTCCAACGCCCCTGGTGCGCGGCCGCGTTGTGCGCGGTGAGGTGCCGAGTCGACGCGAGCAACTGCGCCAGGGCGAACTCCGCGACCGCGTTCGCGTTGGAGCCCGGAGTGTGCGTGACCACGACACCGTGCCGGCCGGCGGCGGCCGACTCGACATGATCGGTACCCGCCCCGGCCCGCCCGATCACCCGCAGCCGATTGGCCAGCGTCGGATCGGTGGCCGCCGCGAGGAAGGCCGCACGCAACGGCACACCCGCACGGGACTTCACCGCGTGGTAGCCGATCCCGTCCCGCACGAACTCGGCGATCAGCGCCCCCTCGTCGAAGGCGTCGAAATCGGCGAAGTCCACCCGCCCACCCCAGCCCGCCCGCGCAGCGCCCCGGTCGCCCACCCGGCGCAGGTTCAAGGTGACGCCCAGCCCGTGCCCGAGCAGCCGGTCCAGTTCCCGGTCGAGCAACTCGCCGGGAGCCGCGTCCAACAACAGGACTCGCGCCCGCTCCACGTGCACCCCTTCCCCGCAAGGCCACCGACCCTACAGCGACCCGGGAACCACACTCGCCCGAGTCCTTCGACCACCACGGGCACCGCGAGCAAACTCCACACCCGACCAAGGCCGTTCGCGGCCACCATGATCGCCACCGCTAAGCTGCGGTCACTGTGCGGGCTCGGGGTTCGCCCGGGTTCACCAGAGGAGCACGACCACATGATGGGGCCGGCCCATTCCCTGTCCGGAGCATGCGCGTGGATGGCCGCCGGTGCCGCCGCCGATGCCTACGGTCGACCGATGCCCTGGCCGGTCCTGGTGGTCGGCGGGCTGATCTGTGCCGGCGCCGCCCTCGGTCCGGACCTGGACCACAAGGCCGCCACCGTCTCCCGCTCGTTCGGGCCGATATCCCTGATCCTGTGCGGCCTGGTCGACGCGCTCGCCACCGCCACCTACAAGGCCACCCGCAAGAAGGGCGACCCCCGCCGCAACGGCGGCCACCGCACCCTCACCCACACCTGGGTCTGGGCCCTGTTGGTCGGCGCCGGCGCGTCCGCGATCTGCGCGTACGGCGGCCGGTGGGGGGTACTGGGCGTCCTGTTCGTGCACATGGTGCTCGCCATCGAGGGCCTGCTGTGGCGCCAGGCCCGATTGCACAGCGACATCCTGGTCTGGCTGCTGGGCGCCACCAGCACCTGGATGCTCGTGGAGATCCTGAACCGCCCCGGCAACGGCTCGAATTGGTTCTTCACCGAACCCGGCCAGGAGTACTGGTGGGTCGGCCTGCCGATCGCCCTCGGCGCCCTGACCCACTGCATCGGCGACGCACTCACCATCTCCGGCTGCCCGATCCTGTGGCCCATACCGATCGGCCGCAAGCGCTGGTACCCCCTCGGGCCGCCGAAGTCCATGCGCTTCCGCGCGGGCGCCAAGGTCGAAGTCAAGGTCCTGATGCCCCTCTTCATGGGCGCCGGCGGCCTGGGCGCCGTCAGCGCACTGGGCTACCTCGGCTGAGTCCGAAGCCGGTCCCACCGCTCGGTATCCGCCTCCCCCACACCCGCGCCGACCCGTCGAAACGGTTTGCCCGCGGCGCGCAATCGCCGCTGTCATGCCGGATGTTCCGGCTCGAACGACGGGAGCGTCGATGCGCGCGGAGGGCGTGGCTGCGGTCGTGGTCGCAGTTGTGGTACCCGTACTGACCCCAGCCGTAGGGGTGTTCGCAGTCGCCTGGCAGGACCGTCAGGCGAGCCGATCGCAAACCGGCCGTCGGCTGCGCGCGTTCGAGGACGCGACCCGGCAGGTCGACTTCGCGGTGTTGTGGTGGGAGGCCCGCCAACGGCTTCCCGGCAGCCCGGAGGAGCTGGGCAACGCGATTCGCGTTGCCCAGCATTGGCTCGACCAGGCGAGCGCGCTCGTGGTCTCCGCAGGCCCGGGCAACGTCGACCCGCCGCGCCGCCTGTCGCTCGCCCGCCTCCTGCTGCTCTACCGATTCCGGTACACCGCAGCCAGGTTCATCCGCGCCGGCTTCTTCGCGATGCTCGCCCTGATGGCCGTGGCCGGCGTGGGCGTGCCGAGCGTGGCGTCGTCCGTCGGCAGCGGCGCCGACCTCGGCTGGTCGCTGACCTGGCTGCTGCTCTTCGCGCTGATCACCCTGCTCCTACGCTTCCGGGCGGTCTCCGCGGACACCCTCCGCCGACCCTGAACCGGGCAGGACGCCAAAGCGCCGAGGCCCCGGGGCACCGCCCACCCCTCAATATCCCGCCGGCGCCGGCCAGTGACGCTCCACCCCGATGGCGTCCAACTCAGCCGCGAACTCGGTGAACAGGGCGCGGTCTTCGCGCACCGCATGCGGTTCCACGCCCCGCTTCAGGCAGTACGCCGCCAGGTGCCCCACCACCTCGCCGATGTTCCACTCCACCGGGTGCAGTCGATAGCACCCGTTGGAGATGTGCGTCGTCCCGATGTTCTTCGCCGCCGGCAGCAGGTTGCGCATCCGGATCGGCAACAACGCACCGAGCGGGATCTCGAACGGCACGCTGGCCACGTCGATGTAGTTGTCCCCGCCGGTCGAGGGATGCAGGTCGATCCGGTACGCACCCACCCCCACCGAGTCCGGGAAGTGGTGGATCCCGTGCGTGCCCAGGATGTCCCGGGAGACGTGGTGTTCGGTCACCGTGGTGACCGCGCGGATCCGCCGCGACTCGCGCACATACGCGGACTTGGCCAGCCCGTCGGCGGTGCCGACGACGTCGTGCCGCAACCGCAGTCCGGGATACCCGGTACCGCCGTCCGGCCGGGGCGCCTCGGTCTGGAGCCAGTACAGCACCGACAACGAGAGCTGCTTGGCCTCCCGATGCGCGGCGGCGGCCTCGTCCGCGCCGACCTCGATGATCGGCCGCAACCAGTAGTCGTTCAACGGCCAGTTCACCAGCGTGATGTCCGAGTCGACCGCGCCCGGCTCGAACAGCCCCTTGGCCAGGATCCGGCGGAACAACCACAGGTCGTCGCCGCCCGCGTTGGCGCTCTGGTCGGCGTTCACCGCGAGCGGGTCGCCCCCGGGTCGCGGGTCGAAGGTGCGCGCCTCCGGTTCCAGCGTGCGCGGATCGGGCGCGAGGAAGCCGAGCAGCGGGCCGGGCCAGAAGTCCGGCCGGTACGACCGCCAGAACTCGTAGTCCGCAGGCCGGTCGATCACGTGGTTCTCACCCTCGTGGTACGACACGGCGAAGCAGTACGTGATGCCCTGCATGTTCAACGGCTGGTACTGCGCGGGCGCGTTCGGCTCGTCGTACTCGTCCCGGGCCTCCGCGCCCGTGACGTACTCGGCCTTGGCCAGCGGCAACAACTCGCCGGTCTCGGTCGCGTCCAGCACGTACGCCGCACTGATCGTGTGCGACTCCTCGGTGCGCACGCCCCACAGGGTGACCGCGCGCACCCGGTCGCCGTCCGCGAACACCTCGGCGGGCACGTGCTCCAGGAGTATTCGCAGCCGCCCGGACGCCAGGTGCGGCGCGAGCAGTGCCTGCAACACGGCCAGCGAGGCCCGCGGTTCGTGGCACAACTTGCTCACGTAGCCGGCGCCGGGGTTGAGTTCACGACGGGCTCGGGCCGCGCCGGTGAGCGGATACCAGGTCCGGTAGTGCTCGCGGATCGCGGTGCGCAGTTCGCGATAGCTCGCCGGGGCGCCGTAGCTCTCGATCCAGGGATGCTCGTCCGGCGGCACCGCCTGTGCGGTGAGTTGGCCGCCGATCCAGTCGGTCTCCTCGGTCAGTACGACCGTGCGGCCCGCCCGGCACGCGGCCAGTGCGGCGGCGACTCCGCCGAGGCCGCCGCCGACGATGAGGACCTCGGTGCTGATTTCGGACATGCTGAAGCCTTCCGTGAACGCGCTGATGAATGGATGTACGGGCGAAACCGAATCCGGCACCGGCGACGCGGACCGGCGCGGGTGAAGGGGAAGACCGAAGCGGACCACCGAGGCGGGCGCAAGAGCGCATGCCGACAGGGCCGTTCCACCGATGCCGGCCCAACCTCACCGCGGCGGACTCACCGCGGCGATCTCACCGCACCGCCCCCGCCGTCTCCCCCGGCACCGGCTCGCAACTCATCAACTGATGCCTGGCCAGATTCGGCTCCCCCGCGATCAGTCCGGTGAGCAGGCGGACCGCCGCCGCGCCCATCTCCCGCCGCGGCACCGAGAAGCCGGACAGGAAGGCCGGCCCGGGCACCGCGTGTTCGGGGGCACCCAGGGTGGCCAGGGACAGGTCCTCGGGGAATCGGTAGCCGGCGGTCGACGCGGCGGCCAGCACCGCCCGGTGCGCGGCGTCGGTGTCGGTCGCCTCGGTGACGATCGCGGTGACGCCCTGCTCGTACCAGCCGCGCAGCCGGTCCGCGCTCAGGTCCGAACCGTCCGTGCGCACCACGGTGGACCGCTCGACCGGCAGTCCGCACTCGGCCATGCCGCGGCGGAACCCCGCTTCGCGATCGACCGCGCTGATCGCGTCGTCGAGTTCGCGGACGTACAGGATCCGGTGGTGGCCCAGCTCGGCCAGGTGACGCACGACCTCCGCCGTCGCCGTCACGTAGTCCGCGCCGACGTACGGCAGTCGGTCGCCGAAGTCGTCGTGCCGGCCCAGGTAGACCACCGGCAGGTCGGTGGCCAGCAGCCGGTCCATCTCCCGGATCGGCAGATGCCGGCCCATGAACAGGCAACCGTCCGCCAGCCGGACCCGGTTGAGCACCTCCGCATGCGGCCGTTCGCCGGTGATGCTCGACGCGATGAACATCAGCAGGTCGTAGCCCTGCGCCGCGGACTCCTGCTCGATGCCGACCAGGAACGGATGGTAGGCGTGCGACATTTCGGTGGGGAAGGTCGCGGTGAACGTATACAGGCCGAGCAGGTTGTTCTGGCCGGCCGCGAGTCGCTTCGCTATCGGGTCGGGCATGTAGCCGAGCTGCTCGGCGGCGGCCATCACCTTGAGCCGGGTCTCGTCGGCGATCCCGACCGCCGCCGAACCGCCGCTGAGGATCAGGGACACCGTCGGCTGTGAGACGCCGGCCAGCCGGGCGATGTCCGCCTGACGGGGCCGGTTCGCGCGTGAACCAGCCGGCCGCCCGGGCCCCCCGATCGGCTTCATGTACTCCTCCATATGGCTGGCAACGGAATGACCCGGAATGCAACGACCGACGATCGAACGGCCGTCGACGAACTCCTAATGCGCATCAGATCTATGAATCCAGTATATCCGGTGACGGTGTGTGAGCCGGTATCGGCGTGAACCGGCAGTCGCCGCGCCGGCACACGACGGCGCACAATCCGGTGACGATACGCGGTTCAGGGCGCTTCCAACCCGCCGTCGGGCCGCCGCACCCGGGCGGCCCAGCGCTCGTGCAGATGTGTCCGCGGCGGATACTTCGCCGCCATCGCCTCGTCCAGGTCGATGCCCCAACCGGGCCGATCCGACGGCGTGAGGTAGCCGTCCACCGTGCGCAGCGTGCCGGGGAACACCTCGTGCACCCGCTCGGGGTAGACGTGCTGTTCCTGGATGCCGAACGCGGCACTGGTCACATCCAGCGTGACGTTGACCGCCGCGCCCACCGGCGACACGTCCGGCGGTCCGTGCCACGCGGTTCGTACGCCGGTCAGTTCGCACAGCGTGGCCAACTTCCGGGCCGGCGTCAGCCCACCCACCGCCGAGACGTGCACCCGCAGGTAGTCGACGCCGCCGGAGGTGACCAGGCGCGTCGCGTCGGTCATCGAGGTGAGCAACTCGCCGGAGGCGATCGGCATCGGCGCGGCGGCCCGCACCTCGGGCAGCCGGTCGAAGTGCTCCGGCGCCAGCGGATCCTCCAGGAAGAACAGCCGGTACGGCTCCAGCGAACGGGCCAGCCCCACCGCCTCCTTGGGGGTCAGCCGGTTGTGCGCGTCGTGCAGCAGCCCGAGTTCGTCGCCGAGCACCTCCCGGGCCCGCTCGAACAGGCGCGGGGCGGTCCGCAGGTAGTGGCCGACGTCCCAGCCGTCCGGGTAGGGCGCGCCGGGGTACCCGCCCGGCGCGCCGTCCGCGCCGTAGGTACCGAGACCGGGACCGCCGGTCTGCAACCGCACGTAGCGGTAGCCCTGTTCGGCCAGCGCGGCGACCCGTTCGATCGACTCCTCGATGTCGCCGCCGCGGGCCCCGGTGTACACCGCCGCGCCGGCCCGCACCCGGCCGCCGAGCAACTCGTAGACGGGTACGCCCAGTCGCTTGCCGGCGATGTCCCACAACGCCTGGTCGATTCCGGACAGCGCGTTGTTGTGCACCGGGCCGCCGCGCCAATAGGAGGAGAAGTGCAACATCCGGAAGATGTCCTCGATGTCGCCCGGATGCCGGCCGATCACCATCGGCGCGAGGTGCTCCTCGACGGCCGCGACAACCGCGTGGAAGCGCTGGGTGAAGGTGGCGCAGCCGAGCCCGTACAGCCCCGGCTCGGACGTGTCGATCCGCACCACGACGAGCGGAACACCCCCGGGCGCGGTGACGATCGCCCGCACCGCGGTGATCCGCAACGCGTCCCGGGCCGGCCACGGGGCCTGCGTCTCGGGCATCGCCGCGGCCGGGATCGCCGCGGCGTCGGCCGGCTCGGCCGGTGTCGTCTCCGACGTGGTCATCAGGGTCGCTCCTGGGGGTACGGGTGCCGGGCGGTGAAACCGAGGAGTCGCCGGGCGGGGGTCAGATCGATCGGGACCGACCGGGCGGGGAACACCGCGCGGCGGGGCACGTCCGGAAGATGGGCGGCGAGCAACTCGCCGGTGGCCGCCGCCATCAGCGTGTCCGGCGCCGCCACGAACAACACCGGCGCGCCGGTGACCGCCGGCGCGGTCAGGCCCAGTACGCACGCCCGGGCCGCGTCGCGCAGGTCGAGGTAACTCCACACCTCCGGCGCGCCGAGCGCCGGATTCGCGGCCAACCGCGCGGCGTGCCCCGCGAGTCGATCCGGATCGCCGAGGAACGGCAGGCGCAGCGCCGCCACCGTCATGCCGTATCGCCGGTGCATCATCGCGGCGGTGGCCTCGTCGACCTGCTTGGACAGCGCGTACGGGTCCTCGACGCGCAGCGGCAACGCGGTGTCCAGCGGCAGGTAGGCCGGTTGCGGGCGAGGCGTGGAGCGGGCGAACGGCAGGCCGGTCACCGACAGGCTGCTCGCCACCACCGCGCGCCGCACCCCCATTCGGCCGGCCTCGTTCAGCACCACGAACGTGGCCTGGGTGTTCGTCCCGAACACCACCTCGGCCGGGGCGACTTCGGGCGAGGCGAGCGCGGCGAGATGAATCACCGCATCGACCCCGTCGAGAGCCTCCGCCACCGCCGCCGGGTCGCGCGCATCGCCGACCACCACCCGATCGACGCACAACCGCACGGCCTCGTCGACCGAAGACGAGCCGGCCGACGCGGAAGCCGGCGGCGCCACCAACGCCGTCACCGGCACGCCCCGATCCGCCAGTTCGGCCGACACCGCCGTCCCCAATCGCCCCGCGGCACCGGTGACCAGGACCCGCGCCGGGCAAGCCCCGGTCACCTCCACCCCGAACCCCCCACGTCCCGCACTCACTTGAGCCCCGTAAAGGCGATCCCGCGCACGATCTGCCGCTGGAAGACCAGGAACACCACGACCGGCGGGATGATCGTGATCAACATGCCCGCGATCAGCAGGCTCTGGTCCGAGGTGTCCGCGAGTCGCGGCAGCGCCACCGCCAGCGGCTGCTTGTCCGAGTCGGTGATGGCGATCATCGGCCAGAGGAAGTCCTTCCAGGCGTTCATCACCGCCAACAGCGACACCACGGCCAGGATCGGCCGGGACATGGGCAGCACGATACGGGTGAGGACTCGCCAGGGACCGGCGCCGTCCAGGCGTGCCGCCTCCAGGAGTTCCTTCGGAATACCGTCGAAGAACTGCTTCATCAGCAGCACGTTGAAGGCGTGCGCACCGGCCGGCAACCAGACCGCCATCGGCGTGTTCGCGATCGAGGTGCCGGTCGGCGGCAGGTCCTGGATGGTCAGGTAGAGCGAGACCATCGACACCGTGCCCGGCAGGAACAGCGTGGCCAGCACGGCGGCGTAGACGTACTTCCCGTAGAACGGCCGCAGCACGGACAACGCGTAGGCGCCGGTCACCGCGACGAACAACTGCACGAACCACGAACCACCCACCAGGACCACGGTGTTCATCAGATAGCGGCCGAGGTCCAGGCTCGTCCACGCGGTCGAGATGTTCGACCACCGCGCATCCTCGGGCCACAGCGCCAGCGGGTGCCGCAGCGATTCCTGGGTGGAGGAGATCGAACCCTTGAACACCCAGTAGATCGGCCCCGCGCCCTCGATCACCAGCGCCGCGATCAGCAGGAACTGCGTGGTGCCCAGGCCGATCCGGGTGAGCGGGCGGCGGCGCTCCGCCTCGGACATCACGCCCCGGGTTCCGGTACTCATTTCGTCCCCCACGTGCGGGTGAGCCGCAGATAGATCGCCGACAGGACCGCGAGCACCGCGGCCAGGCTCACGCTCAGCGCGGCGGCGCTGCCGTAGTCGCCGCTGACGAACGCGTAGCGGTAGATGAGCAGCAGCACGGTGACCGTGGAGTCCTCCGGGCCGCCGTCGGTGAGCACGAACGGCTCGGTGAACACCTGGAAGGTGTTGATCACCTGGAGCAGCATCATGATCAGCAGGATCGAGCGCATGTGCGGCAACGTGACGTGCCACAACCGGCGCCGGATCGAGGCCCCGTCCAGTTCGGCGGCCTCGTACAACTCGGTCGGCACACTCGCGAGCGCGGCCAGATAGATCAGCACCGCGCCACCCGCGCCCGCCCAGGTCGCCTCCACCACCAGGCTCGTCATCGCGGTGTCGGCGGATTGCAACCATGGGTACGGGCCGAGCCCGACCGTGCCGAGCACCTCGTTGAACAATCCCGTGTCCGGGTCGTAGAACCACTTCCACATCAGCACCGCGACCACCGGCGGCACCGCCACCGGCAGGTAGACCAGCACCCGCATCAGGGCGCCGCCGCGCCGCAGTTCGGACATCAGCACGGCCAGGAACAGCGGCAGCGGGAAGCCGATCAGCAGTGCCAGACCGGTGAACACCACGGTGTTCCACACCGCTTTGGCGAGCAGCGGATCGTCCAGCAGGGTCCGGTAGTTCTGGAAGCCGACCCAGGTCGCCGGCTCGACCAGGTTGGTCTGCTGGAAGCTCAGCAGCAGGCTGCGGACGATCGGCCACCAGGAGAACAGACCGAACACCAGCACGGTCGGCAGCAGGAACAACGCCGGCACCAGGTGCCGGGAGCCGCCGCGCAGCCGGTTCGCGGTGAGCGCACGCTTCCCGGCCGGCGCGGGGGCGACGACGGGCGGTGCCTCCCGGGGAATGGTCGGCGTGCTCACGACGCGACCTCGACGGGCCGCCGGTCCGGGCCGATCGGGGCCCCTGCGCCGATCACGGTGCCTGCGCCTTCTCGAAGGCCGGTCCCAGCCGGTCGGTGGCCTTGGTCAACTCCTCGCGCGGGTCGGCGTCCTTGCGGGTCAACACGGCCTGTACCACCGTGTCCAACGCCCCGTACAACTCCTGTGCGGCGACCGGCGGTTCGACCTGGTAGTCCAGTTTGCCCACGCCGTTGACGTACGGCGCGAAGTTCGCCGCCGGGATGTTGGCGTGCTTGTTGATCGCCGTGTTGACCGGGTCGGAGACCGCGACGGAGTAGAACGGGAGGGTGGGCAGGCCGACCGCGAGCTTGTCCGCGGCCTGGGCGAGCGCGAGTTCCTCGGCGGCGGCCGGGTCGTAGGAGGGCTTGAGGTAGAAGTAGTCGATCCACTTGACCGCCGCGGATCGTTGCGCCGGGGTGGCCTTGGCGCTGACCACGGCCATCATGCCGCCGAGCAGGGTGGACCGGCCGGGGTTCTGCTGCGGGAGCGCGGCCATGCCGAAGTCGGCGGGCTTGCCGGAGTACTGGGTGATGTAGCGGTTGTAGCTGTTGACCGTGCTGATCATCATGCCGATCTTGCCCGCGGCGAAGTCGCGTTCGGCGTCCTGCTGGGTACGCAGGTGGTTGTTGCCCATCGAGTCGTCCTGCCAGCGCATCGCGGCCAGTTGCCGGAGCGCGTTCTCGGCCGGGCCGTCGAGCAGGGACGGCGCGTACTTGTCACCGACCTTCTTCTCCATCGAGCCGCCGTAGGCGTACGTCATCGCGGTCAGGATCCAGCCGCCGGTGTTCTTGACCGTCATCTGGGTGTAGCCGGTGGCGCCGGTGGCGGAGATCTTCTTGGCGGCGGCCCGCACCTCGTCCCACGTGGCGGGCGGCTTGTCCGGGTCCAGGCCGGCCTTGGTGAACAGGTCGCGGTTGTAGACCAGGCCGAGCGCGTACTCGGTGATCGGCAGCCCGTAGACCTTGCCGTCGGCGGCGGTGGCCGGGGCCAGTGCGCGCGGGTCCAGGTCGGCCGAGTGCGGCAGGCCCTTGACCTCGGTGCTCAGGTCGATGATCTGCTTGCGGGCGATCAGACCCGGCGGTTCGGTCAGCGGCACGGTCAGCACCGTCTCGGCGTTGCCGCCGGCCAGTCGGGCGGCGAAGGTGCGCGCGTCCCACTGGGTGTCGGTCGGCTTGAGCTTGATGTTCGGGTTGGCCTTCTCGAACGCCGCGACCGCGTCCAGGAATTGTTGCCGCGTCTTCGGGGCCGTGGTCGCGGGCATGCCGGCGACGGTGATCGTGGTCTTGCCGGCGGAGCCGGCGCCGCCCGAACCGCCGGACGTGCCGGACGAACAGCCGGCCGTGCCGGCGACGAGGGCGAGCGCGAGCGCCCCGGCCCCTGCCACCGCCCGACGGCGCCGACGCCGGTGCGTGCTGACCGGGACTGACTCGGCCACGGGTACCTCCCTGGATCCTGATGCTGCGGCCCGGATGAGCTTCCGGAGTGGGTGCCGTTCCGGGCGCCGATGCGCTTCCGGAGGCGATGAGGTCGTATCTAATTCGCATTAGGAGGATGTGTCAAGAGGGTTGTCGGCAGGTTGCGCGAACCGGCGAATCAGACATACGGCGGCCTTGACTCGGGTCGGCGATCGGAGTACACATTCGCTCTAATCCGCATTAGGTGAACCCCGTCGCTCGGGAAAGGCATCCTCATGTCCACCCACCGCACGCCCGACGAGCACACTCCGGAGCACGCAGGCGACCACGCAGTCGACCACCAGGCCGGTGCCGGGGTCGAGGCTCGGATCGAGGACCGGCCCGGCGACCACCGCGGCGCCGGCACCGGCCTGCATCGACGCGGCTTCCTCGCCGGGGCGGTCGCGGTCGGCGCGGTCGGCGCGACGTTGTCCGGGACCGCCTTCGCGGCCGGCCAGGCGGCGCCGGTGACCGTGTCCGCGCCGGGCATCAGCCTGACCGCGGGCGCCGACGGCTACGTCTCGGTCCGCGACGGCGCCGGTGTCGAACGGGTCCGGCTGACCAGATTCATGGCCAAGGACACCGTCGTCGGCATCCAACAGAGCACCGGCGGCACCCCGTCGTCGATCACGCTCGCGGACGGCAGACCGGCGATCCAGGTCGAGTACACGCTGCCCGCCGCCGCGAACGGGATCACCGTCCGGGGCATCTTCGACGTCACCCCGCACCGGGCGCACCTGCGCTGGGAGGTGGGCGGCTCGACCACGCTGACCCCGGCGGGCTTCATGTTCGGACGGACGGTACTCGCACCCACCGCGCCGGAGGCGTTCGTCGCGCTGACCACGTGGAACCGGGACGCGGGCGGCGGCATCCCGTACGAGAGCAACGCCGGCGCGGTCTACCGGGAGACCTGGGCCGACACGAACGCGTACTTCCGGCTCGCCGGCACCACCCCGGCCTGGACCAACGCCACCTGGATCCACGCCCCCGGCACCGCGAGCACCGGCGGCGCGGTGACCGAGGCCGACCTGGTGCTCGGCTCGATGCGGCCCGCGGCGGCCGGCACCACCGGGGCGGGCCGACCGCTGGGCGTCGAGGTGTGGACCGACCGACCGTTCTCGCTGTGGGACCAGGGCGGCGTGCCGATGCCGCTGCACGCCGAGGTCGCCAACGGCGGCAGTACCGAGCGGACGGTGCGACTGTCCTGGTGGGCGCGCGACTTCGACGGGCGGGTGCTGGGCAGCGGCGCGGTCACCGGCACGATCGCGGCGGGCGCCACCTGGGCGCAGACCTTCACCGTCACCTCGCCGGCGCAGGGCATCGTGTTCACCGAGGTGAGCGCGACCTCCGGGACGGACGAGGCGTTCGCCCGGACCAACCTCGCGGTGCTGCCCCCGTTCACCTACCGGGCGAGCGCCGCCGACAGCATGTTCGGCATCGCCAACTATCCGTGGCTGCTCCAACCGGACACCCCGGCCGTGCTGGAACTGATGCAGCGGCTGGGCATCAGGCGGGTGCGGATCTCCTACGACGGCGGCCCGGGCCTGCCGCCGGCCACGCTGGACGCGGCCGGCATCGCGCACAACATCGAACTGGCCGGCATCCCACTCGGCGGCACCACCGCCCAGGTCGCCGCGTGGGCGGACACCAACACGGCCAAGGCGATCGGCGCCGGCGCCGACTGGTTCGAGGTGGCGAACGAGATCAACAAGCCGTGGATGAGCGGACAGACCGCGTCCGCCTACGTCCGCGACGGCCTGCACCCGGTCCGCGATCGGCTGACGGCGGCCGGAGCGCAGACCAGGGTGCTCAATGCCGGACTGGCCGGGATGGACCACGTCTGGACCAAGAACTTCCGCGACGCGGGCGGCTGGAGCCTGATCGACGGCTTCGCCTTCCACCCCGGCCGAGGCAACTTCACCCCCGACTACGCCCCGGCGCCCGCCGACTGGACGATGGGCGATCACGGCACGTACTGGAACTTCCTCGGCGGCCTGCGCAAGGCGCGCGAGGTGATCGCCGAGTACGGGCCCAAGGAGTTGTGGCTGACCGAGGCATACGCGTGCACCAAGCCGAACAGCTGGTGGCACGACACCTACCGGCATGCCGCCGAGAACGTCCTGCTGACCCTGGCGCTGGCCAAGGCCGAGGGGGTGCGCTGCGTGAACTGGTACCAGTTGCACGACAGCGTGCTGGGCAAGCCGCAACTGGCCGACCCGGTCAACTCCGAGTACCACTACGGCCTGATGCACCGCGACCTCGGCGCCAAGCCGTCGGCGCTGGCCTATGCGACGGCGGCCCGGGTGCTGGACCGGGCGGTGTTCGTCCGCCGATTCACGCTGGCCGACCCGGACCTGCACGGCCTGCTGTTCTCCTCGCCGGAGGGACCGATCTCGATCCTGTGGAGCCGCAAGGACGGCTACGTGCTCAACCCCGACCACCCGACCGACTCGGGCTGGTTCGCCGCGCCCGAGCCGTGGGTGGACGGGTGGCGCACCAAGACGACGGTGACGGTGGCGGCCGGTGCGGCCACTGCGACGGCGGCACGGCCGGGTCGCCACGCCTCGGCAACGGTCCGCGAGGTGGACTGCATCGGGCGCGAGCGGCTGTTGACGCCGGTGCGTGGGCGGGTGTCGGTGCGGTTGGACGGGGCGCCGCGGATCTATTACGGGTTGACGGACACGCCGGAGGCGGGTTGCTGATGGTGAGTGGGTATCGGGGGGCGGCGGCGTGCGGGGCGCCATCCTTCGATGCCCGGCCCCGCGCACGAATCCCGACGCGCGGGTCAACCCGATGTTGCTCACCACGTTGGCCGACTGGGGGGCCGCCGCCGAGCCGGCCGTACCCGAGTTGGCGGCCCTTCCGGACACACCGTACGCGCTCACCGCGTGCGAGATCCTCGGCCGCACACGCGTGGTGGCGGATCACCGGCGACCCGGAGCCGGCACTGCCGGAACTCCTGCGGGCGCCGGCCCCGGTGCGCTCCGGCAGGGCAACGGAGCACACCCTGATCGTCGTTCGCCTCCTGGGCGACATCGGCCCACCGGCCCGATAGGCCGCAGACACGCTCCGCACGATCGTGGCGAACGAGCGACGGGTCGGCGGAAGCATCCTCGCCGACGAGGAACTGTGCCGGGCAACCGGCGCCGCGCTCACGGCGATCGAGCGCTGAACACGACGACCGGACCGGATGGGGCGGCGGCGGACTCGGAGCCGCCGCCCCGGCTGGTGGGTGGATCAGTTGTAGATCAGCGTCGGAGCAAGCGGGGTGCGGGTGACGCAGTACCAGCTCGGCCACGATCCGGACGGGAACAGCACGCGCAGGCTCCAGTTGCTCGGCGAAGGCGGTGCGCCGGTGAGCACCGCATTCAACGGTTGGCCGGGCGAGATGGTGCCGCTGACCTTGGGAATCGCACCGAGATTGAGCACGGGCGAGGATGCCGGATAGGGCGGATTGATCGCACCGTCGTAGACCACGCCGCCACCGGGCCCGTTGAAGAGCACGGTGGTGTTGATCGAGTTGGCGGGGAAGCCGACGGGCACCGGTCGGGCGATGCTCACCTTGAGCAGGCCGCCACCGGTGGAGTAGGTCACCTTGGCGGTGAACGCACCGCCCCTGGTGTCCACACAGTTGTACGGGGAGGTCGACGGCCCACCGGCAGAGGCGGTACCGACGAACGTGGTCAGGGCGGCGAGCGCCCCGGCACTGGCGAGTGCAGCGAACTTTGCGCGCTTGGACATACCTGTCTCCCGGGTTTCTGGGCTGGACCCGAACCGTGCGGAGGAGCAGAAGTACACAAGAACACCGGATGCAACAACACCCGTCCCACACACCCAGTACAACAACCCACCCTTACCCCGACAACGGCCCCGGCCCGGATGGCGCGAATTGGCAAGTCGGCGGGGGCGGGGATAAGGGGTGGGGCTTGGGTCGCGGGGGCGGGCGGGCTTGGGTCGCGAGCGAAGCGAGTGGCGTTGACGACGGTCGCAGGCGACGCAACGTCGGGGGCGCTGACGCGCCGGGTCGCGGCGTCGTTCGGCGGCTGGGGGAAAGCCCGAGACGTAGCCGCAGCCGACTCGCCCGGTCCCGCGCAGCCACGATGCAGGCTGCGAGGCCGGATCAGGTCGCGCCGGTGCCGCTGATCCGCAGCCTTCGAGCTCGACGCAACGGGTGGAGCGGGTGGGGAAACAACCCGACCCAACCAAGACGCGACCGCAGCCCACGACCAGGAGCCCCGAGCCGCCCCCGACCCACGCCGGGCAACAAGACGCGCGCAGCCCCCAGCCCCCTCAGGGCCCTGCGGCCTCGAGCTTGGCACCGGCGGCCGTGGCCAAGAGTTCCTCCGCGTGTGCGCGGCCGAGTTCGGAGTCTTCCAGGCCGGCCAGCATCCGGGAGAGCTCTCGGACTCGGGCCGCGTCGTCGAGGGTGACCACGCCGGAGCGGGTGACCGAGCCGTCGCTGGACTTCTCCACCACCAGGTGACGATCGGCGAAGGCGGCGACCTGGGGCAGGTGGGTGACCACGATGACCTGCGCGACCCGCGCCAAGCGGGCCAACCGGCGGCCGACCTCGACCGCCGCCTTGCCGCCGACGCCCTGGTCGACCTCGTCGAAGACGAACGTGGGCACCGGATCGGCCCCCGCGAAGACCACCTCGACCGCGAGCATCACTCGCGAGAGCTCACCGCCGGAGGCGCCCTTGGCCAGCGGGCGCGGCGGCGCGCCCGGGTGCGGGGACAGTTGCAGCTCGACCTCGTCCACGCCCATCGAGCCGTACGCCAGGACCCGATCGCCCACCGGCAGCCCGTCCGGGTCGTCCACGCCGGAGATCGCCACGCCCACACGCGCATATGGCATCGCCAGCGCGCTCAGCTCACCGGTGACCGCCGCCGCGAACCGCTCCGCCGCCGCGAACCGCGCCGCCGACACCTCGCTCGCCAGCGTCGCCAACTCGCCTCGCAGTGCGTCCCGTTCGGCGGTCAGCTCCTCGGTGCGGTCGTCGTCGCCGTCCAACTCGGCCAACCGCGCGGCCGAGCGCTCGGCCCAGGCCAACACCTCGTCGATGGATTCGCCGTACTTGCGGGTCAACCCGGACAGCGCCGCCCGCCGCTCCTCCGCCGCCGCGAGCCGGACCGGGTCCGCATCCACGCCGGCCGCATAGGACGCCAGCTCGCCCGCCACGTCGGACACCAGATACCCGACCTCGCCGAGCCGATCCGCCAACGCCGCGAGCGCCGGATCGTGCGCGCGCACCGCCTCCACCGCCCGATGCGCGGCGCCCAGCAGCGTCGAGGCGTCCACCGCGTCCGTACCGGTCTCCGGGTCGCCCAACAGCGCCTCGTGCGCCGTGGTCGCCGCAGTGCGCAGCGCGTCGGCGTGGCCCAGCCGCAGCGTCTCCGCGGCGAGTTCGGCGTCCTCGCCCGGCTGCGGCACGACCTGCTCGATCTCGGTCAGGCCGAACCGCAACAGGTCGGCCTCCTGCGCACGTTCGCGCGCCCTGGTGGTGATCTCGGTCAGTTCCGCGCTCACCTCGCGCAGCCGTCGATAGACCCCGCCGTACGCCTTCAGCGGCACCGACACCGCCTCACCGGCGTACCGGTCGAGCGCGCCGCGCTGCCGGGCCGGACGCAGCAGCCGCTGCTGGTCGGTCTGGCCGTGCACCGCGATCAGGTCGTCGGCCAGGTCGGTCAGCAACCCGATCGGCGCGCTCCGCCCGCCCACGTGCGCCCGCGAGCGGCCCTCGGCCGAGACGGTCCGCGCCAGCAGCAGCTCGCCGTCGTCCACCTCGGCGCCCGCCTCGGCCGCCCGACGACCCGCGGGCGAGTCCGCCGGCACGCTGAGCCGACCCTCCACCAGGGCCTTCCCCGTCCCGTTGCGCACCAGCCCGGCATCGGCTCGGCCACCGAACAGCAAACCCAGTCCGGTCACCACCATCGTCTTGCCGGCGCCGGTCTCGCCCGTGACCACGGTGAAGCCCGGCGCGAGCTCGACTACGGCGTCTTCGATGACACCCAGACCCTGTATCCGCATCTCTTCGAGCACGGGACGACACTACGAGGTCGTGGGGACTCCGCGCGAAGAACGCAGTTCAACGGCGTGTGTTCAACACACCGACAGACGACCATACGGCCCGCCCGAGGGCCTCACCGGTGCCCGCGCCACCCCTTCACGGGCAACGCGAACTTGGCCACCAGTCGATCCGTGAACGGCGCCCGATGCAGCCGCGCCAACCGCACCGGCTGGGTCCCGCGCCGCACCTCCACCCGCGCGCCCGCAGGCAGATGTACGGTCCGCCGGCCGTCGCACCACAACGCGCCGGGCGGCGTCTCGGGCGCGAGTTCGAGCGCGAGCACCGAGTTCGGCGAGACCACCACCGGACGCGCGAACAGCGCGTGCGCGCTGATCGGCACCATGATCAGCGCCTCCACCTCCGGCCACACGATCGGTCCGCCGCCGGAGAACGCGTACGCGGTCGAGCCGGTCGGCGTCGCGCACACCACCCCGTCACAGCCCCAGCGGGACAGCGGCCGGCCGTCCACCTCGGCGACCAGTTCGAGCATGCGCTCGCGCGAGGCCTTCTCGATCGCGGCCTCGTTCAACGCCCAGTTGGTGTGCGCGATCTCGCCGTTGACCCGGACCACCACGTCGAGCGTCATCCGCTCCTCGACGTCGTAGTCGCGCGCCACGACCCGCTCCACCACGTCGTTGAGGTCCTCGCGCTCGGCCTCGGCCAGGAAGCCGACCCGCCCCAGATTGACCCCGAGCATCGGCACCGCCGCGTCGCGTACCAACTCCGCGCCCCGCAGCAGCGTGCCGTCGCCGCCGAGCACGATCGCCAACTCGCACCCCTTGGCCGCGTCGGGCTCCACCGACACCACGACCGCGCCCGGCAGCGCCAGGTCGTCCGCCTCGTGTTCGAGCACCCGCACGCCCAGGCCGGCCGCGATCAGCCGCTCCACCACCAGCCGTGCACTGCGCAGGGCCGCAGGTCGGCCGGTGTGCGTCACCACCAGTACCGTGCGATCGCTCATGCCCGTATCCCCTCGTCCGCACCGCATCGACCGCAGCCGTACCCGTATGCCGTGACGCTATCGTGCACGCCGCTCACCGAGGCCCCTCGGCGACCGCCCGATCGACATCCGCCGGGTCCAGGTCCGGCGCACCGGCCCGCATCCACAGGAAGTACTCGACGTTGCCCGATGGCCCCGGCAACGGCGACGCGGTCACCCCGAGCACACCCAGACCCGTCTTCGCGGCCTGCTCCGCCACCGTGCGCACCGCCTCGGCCCGCAATGCCGGGTCACGCACCACCCCGCCCGCGCCCAGCCGCTCGCGTCCGACCTCGAACTGCGGCTTGACCATCATCACCAGGTCCGCGTCCGGCGCCGAACAGCGCACCAGCGCGGGCAGCACCAGGCCGAGCGAGATGAAGGACAGGTCACCCACCACGAGGTCGGCCGCCGGCCCCACCTGATCCGGCGTCAACTCACGCACGTTGGTCCGGTCCCGTACCGTCACCCGGTCGTCGCTGCGCAGCGCCCAGGCCAATTGCCCGTACCCGACGTCCACCGCGACCACGTGCGCCGCACCCGCGCGCAACAGCACGTCGGTGAAGCCGCCGGTGGAGGCACCCGCGTCGATACAGCGCCGCCCCTCGACGGTGAGGCCCCGCGGGGTGAACGCGGCGAGCGCCCCGGCGAGCTTGTGCCCGCCGCGCGAGACGTAGTCCGGGTCGCCCTCGTCGGCCGCGACCACCACGGCCGCGCCCGCGTCGACCTGGGTGGCGGCCTTGGTCGCGGTCTGGCCGCCCACCGTCACCCGTCCGGCCGCGATCAATTCGCTCGCGTGGTCCCGGGAGCGAGCGAGTCCCCTGCGCACCAGCTCGGCGTCGAGCCTGCGTCGTGCCACCGGTCGTGCCTGCCGTTCCTTGGTTGTGCGGATTGGTTGTGCGGATTGTCGTGCCGAAGTCTGTGCTGCGGGTTGCGCGGAAGGTTGCCGAGGTTGTGTGGGACCGGACCGAGCCGGATCGAGCCGAGCCGGGCCGGTGGGTTCGCGCCCGGAGCTTGCGCCGCGCGTCGGTACGCCTGGCACTTGCCCGCCCGGTACCGGCCCGCTCTGCACTTGCCCGTCTCGCCCCGAGGGGCATGGAGCGCGGACCTAGTGGTCCAGTTCCGCCAGGGTGTCCCGCAATCCTCGGTGCACATCCTCGTACACCGACCCGTGCGCCTCGGTGGGCAGGTCACCCACACGGCTCAGAGTCGCAAGTACCGCGTCTACATGAGGATCACCGGAAGGCGCGGGCGGTTCCACGTCGAGCGGTCCGATCACGGCAACCGCCGAAGGCACGCCGACCCGGTCGGGAGCATCGCCGTCCGCGCTCGGCGCCGGATCCGCGACCGCGTGCCCGCCCGCGTCCTCGCTCACGACTGATCGTCCGCGTCGGCGGCCGGCGCGGCGGGCTTGCTGCGGATCGTCTTCTTGGCCGGCGTGGTCTTCTTCGCGGCGGCGGTGCCGTTCGTCTTGCGCGCGGTCTTGCGCGGGCCGGCCGCCGGCGTCGACGCCGCGGCGGACTCGGCGGGGCGGGCGGCCGAGGTCTTCTTCGCGGCGGCCTTCTTCGCGGCCGGCGACTTCGCGACGAGCGGCTTGTCGACGGGAGCGGCCGGAGCAGCCGGGGGCCGGGCGACGGGTGTGGCCGATGCCGCGGCGGGACCCGCCGCCGGGCGCGGCGTGCGCGGCGTGGACGCGCGGGCCAGCCGGTGCTCCAGGTCGGTCACCCGGCTCTTCAGCCGCGCGATCTCCTCCTCGGCCTTGATCAGGTCCTTGGCCCACGGCTTCGACCGGGACAACGCCTTGTCGACCTCGCCGCGCACCACACCCACGAGCAGGTCCCGGTTCGCCTTGCCGGTCTCGTACAACTCCTCGGCCACCTGCTGCACGTACTGCGGCAACGCCTGAGCCTGATCGGGCACCTGCTCCAGGTCCAGGCCACTGCGCTCGACCAGGACCTTGGCCACCTCGGTGACCCGTTGCCGGGTCATCTCGGTCAAGCCACTGGCGATCTGAAGGTAACTGCGAACGACATCTCGCATAAACGGCACCTGCCTTCCTGCTCCGGCTGCCCGTACGCGTGCCTGTGCGGCGATACGAACGGCGATGATCGGTCTGCTCCGACGCTACCCTCTCGACCGGCGCAGGACCGGAAGCAACGACATGCCGTCCCCGCCCAACCCGCGACGGGCGACCGGCACCGGCATCGCCGGCCCGTCGGTGGGGTACGGTCGCCAACCGGATCCCATGGAAGGAACGCCGCGCATGGCCACCGTCGAAGAGTGCCGCAAGGCCCTCCAGGAACTGTCCGCCAAAATGGGCCGCGCCGAGGGCGACACCCGCAAGGCCGTGCAACTCGACCGCAGTCTGAGCTGCCGGGTCACCGACCTGGACGTCACCTTCTCCGGACGACTGCGCGACGGTGCGCTGCACGACATCGACACCGAACCGCGCAGCGACAAGGCGCAGATCCGACTCACCACGACCGGCGACGACCTGATCGCCCTCGTCGCCGGCGACCTGAACTTCGCCACCGCGTGGGCCAAGGGCCGGATCAAGCTGGACGCCTCGTTCAAGGACCTGCTGGTGCTGCGCAAACTGCTCTGAGCAGGGCTGCTTTGCGCAGGATTGCTTCGAGCGAGGCTACTTTGCACACGGTGCCGTGCGCGCGCTGTTGGCTGCGCGCGTCGAGCAGGCTGCTTCGATTCGGCCGCACGCCCGTTCGGGCCTCCCGCGCCCGTGCCGCGTCCACGCCGCTACCAGCCCAGGTGCGCCGCCACGCCCGCCGTGTCCACCGGCTCGTCCGTCGCCCAGGCCGCCGCACACGCCGCGCGCAGCCCGTCGATGCGCGCACCCGAGCCCCGGACCGCCAACGCTCCCTCGGTCACCCGCGCCGACCAGCCACCGCACACCCACGCGTCGCCCTCCGGCCGGGCCGTCACCGGCGCGGCCAACAACGCCCGCAGGTCCTCCGCCACGAACGTCGGTCGTTGCCCGGCGCGGGCCGCGAGCAACCCGTCGGGTGTGGTCACCCCGGTGAGCACCAACAGGCTGTCCACACCCCCGTTGCACGCGCCCTCGATGTCGGTGTCCAGCCGATCGCCCACCACCAGCGGCCGACGCGCGCCGGTACGCAGGATCGTCTCCCGGTGCAGCGGCAACTCGGGCTTGCCCGCGATCACCGGCTCGGCCTTCGTCGCCGCCCGCACCACGCCCACGAGCGCACCGTTGCCCGGCGCGATCCCACGCTCGGTCGGAATGGTCAGGTCCGCGTTCGAGGCCACCCAGAACACCCCGCGGGCCACCGCGTACGACGCCTCCGTCAGCGCCTGCCACCCCACATCGGCCGCGAACCCCTGTACCACCGCCGCCGGTTCCTCGTCCGCCGACCGCACCGGCCGCAGCCCGTGCTCGCGCAGCGCGACCTCCAGGCCCTCACCGCCGACCACCAACACCGCCGCGCCCTCGGGCACCCGCTCCGCCACCACCCGCGCCGCGGCCTGCGCCGAGGTCACCACGTCCTCCGGCTCCGCCGAGATACCCAGCTCGACCAGGTGTTCGGCCACCGCCTTGGGCGGACGCGACGCGTTGTTCGTGACGTACGCGAGCCCCATCCCCCGCCGGCGCGCCTCGGTCAACACCGAAACCGCGTGCGGAACGGCCCGCGCACCGGTGTACACGACACCGTCCAGGTCGAGCAGCGCGACGTCGTACGCCCGCGCCGGCTCCCCCGCATCCGCAGCCCCGTCCGCACCGCCCGTCGCGGCCGACACGGATGACGCGGACGCCGATTCCGCCGCGGTGTGCGATGCCGCCGCGCCCGTCGGTTCCGCTGCGCCTGCCGATGCGCCTGCCGAGGTCTGCTTGCTCACGCGTCGTCGCTCCTGTCGTCCATGTCCCCACCGTCCTTGCCGATCGTCCCGTATGCGCCGGCCCGCGCGCGCAACGTGGCCCGCGCCTGGACCAGCGCCGTCCGGTAGTGCTTGGTCTCCGGCCGCATCGCCACCGCGAGCGCCAGATGCTCCACCGCGGTCTCGAAGTCGCCGAGCCGCGAGGCGGACAGTCCCCAGCCGAACTGGGCGTAGTCGTCCGCCGGATCCGATTCGGCCACAGCGCGAAAGTGCCGCAGCGCCTCGTCGTGTCTGCCCGAGTCGAACCACGCCCGCGCCAACGCCTCACGCACACTGCGCGACTCCGGCGCCGCATCCGCCGCCCGCGCCAGCAACTGCGCGGCGGCGGCCGGATTACCCGACGCGAGCAACTGCACCCCGCGTCGGTACCAGTCGTACACATCGCCCGTGGGCGCACCGTTCATCCCGTCGGCTCCCTGAGCCATCGCCATGATGCCCTCCCGCACCTCGACCACGCGCCGGTCACCAAAATCCGGCAACCGCCGACATCGGATGTCCTGATCTTGCCCGGGCTCGGGCCCGTAACATTCGGCCATGGACGACGCAGTGCCGAACGGGCTGGATCTGGCCCCCTTCCGTGGGCTCCGCTACGACCCGGAACGCGTCGGGGACGTCGCGTCGGTGACCTCGCCACCGTACGACGTGGTCGAGCCCGGCGGTGTGCCCGTGCTGGAGGACTCCGATCCACACAACATCGTGCGGCTGGTCCTCCCGCGCAGCGCGGTACACGCGGGCAGCACCCTGCGCACCTGGTTGGCCGAGGGCGTGCTGCGCCCCGACCCGCTGCCCTCCTTGTACGTATACGAACAGCGCGATCACAACTCGATCCAGCGCGGTCTGATCGGCGCGATGTCGCTCGACTCCGCCGTCATGCCGCACGAGGACGTGATGGCCGGCCCGGTCGCCGACCGGGCGACGCTGATGAGCGAGTTGTCGGCCAACCCCGAGCCGATCCTGCTCGTGTACACGGGCGGCGGGCGCGCCTCGGACGTGGTCGAACAGACCACCCACCAGCCGCCCCTGGTCGGCCTGCGCACCCCGGACGGCATACGTCACCGGTTGTGGGGGGTCACCGATCGGCACGCGCAGGCCAAGATCCGCGAGGACCTCGCCGATCGCAAGGCCCTGATCGCCGACGGCCACCACCGCTGGGCCGCATACGCGCGGATGCGCGAGCGCGCCCACGCGGACGGCCGCGGCGAAGGCCCGTGGGACCGCGGCCTGGTCCTGCTCGTGGACACGGTGCGACACCCGCTGCGGGTCGGCGCGATCCACCGCGTACTGCCGAACCTGCGCCCGGCCGACGCGCTGAACGCACTGGCCACCTACGGCGACGCGGGCGCCGGCGCGTTCCTGGCCCGCCCCCTCGACGGCACACTGCCCGCCGCCCTGTGGGCACTGGACCAGACCGTCGGCCCGGCCTTCCTGCTCGCCGGCGACCGCCGATTCCACCTGCTCACCGGCCCCGACCCGGACCTGCTCGACCTCGCGATCCGCGCCGACCGCCCACCCACCTGGCGCTGCCTGGACGCCACCGTTCTGCACGCGGCCCTGCTCGACCGCGTCTGGCACGTCCCCGACAACTGGGACAACATCACCTACGTACACGACGCCACCGCCGCCGTCCGCCAGGCCCACCACACCGGCGGCACCGCAATCCTCCTCCGCCCGACGGACGAACGAGTAGTCCGAGAACTGGCCGAACAAGACATCCGCATGCCCCGAAAATCCACTTCCTTCGGCCCGAAGCCGGCCACCGGCCTGGTCCTGAGAAGCCTGGACTTGGACGAGTAGTGCGATGGGGTCGGGAGGGGGGCTGGGCGGCAGGGCTGGGCGGCGGGGCTGGGGCGTGAGGGGGTGCGCCCTGACCGGCCTGGGTCGTGAGCGGAGCTAGGGGGTGGGGGGCTTTCGGCGATGCAGCGTTGCTTTTTGTTGGGCGCCTTCGGCGCCGGCTCGCGAGGCACCACTTTTTTGTTCCGTCGCAGGCTCCTCCACAAAAAAGTGGCCCCTCGCTCGTGACTTCGTGT
>NZ_JBHZAV010000125.1:0-26994 GCF_042754445.1 Embleya sp. NPDC059213 | reverse complement strand
GCCTTCGATCTCCGGCGAACCCGTCGCAGTCGGGACGGCCGCCGCACGCGTCCGTCTCGGCTGCGACGGCTGCTGCGGGAGAGGCAACCCCGGTGGCCGAAGGCGCGCAGCAGCCTTTGCCCTGCCAGGCGTCGCGGCCTTCCTTCACGGCGACCACCGCGATGACCAGGGCGGCGATCGGGTCGGCCCAGGACCAGCCGAGGGTGGCGTTGAGGATCAGGCCGACCAGGAGCACGGCGGAGAGGTAGGTGCACAGCAGGGTCTGCTTGGAGTCGGCGACCGCGCCGGCGGAGCCGAGTTCCCGTCCGGCCCGGCGCTGCGCCGCGGACAGGAACGGCATGATCGCGAGTGACAGCGCGGCGATCACGATGCCGGGGATCGAGCGGTCGGCCTCGGCGGCGCCGGTCAGGGTGCGCACCGCGTCCACGCCCACGTAGGCGGCGAGCGCGAAGAAGGAGAGCGCGACGATTCGCAGCGTCGTCTTCTCCCGCGCCTCGCGCACGGCGTGCTCGTGGGCGGAGAACTGCCAGGCGACCGCCGCAGCGGAGGAGACCTCGATGACCGAGTCCACGCCGAACCCGACCAGCGCGGTGGAGGAGGCCACCGTCCCGGCGGTGATCGCGACGACGGCCTCGACGACGTTGTAGGTGATGGTCGCCGCGACCAGCAACCGGATCCGGCGCGCCAATACGTCCCGGCGGGCCGGGCCGGGGCTCAGGGACGTCACGGTCATCCGCAGCAGCCCTTCGTCGCGGTGTCCGGGCAGGTCTTGTCCGCCGCGACGGCGAGCACCGCGGTGCGCAGATCGTCCAGAGCGTGGCCGAGGCGCTCGTCGGCGAGTTCGTAGCGGGAGCGCCGGCCGACGGGCACGGCGACGACCAGGCCGCAGTCGCGCAGGCAGGCCAGGTGATTCGACAACCGGGTTCGGGAGATGCCGAGCCGGTCGGCCAGGTCGGAGGGGTGGGCCGGGGCCTCGCGCAACGCGAGCAGCAGCCGGCAGCGGATCGGATCGGCGAGCGCGCGGCCGAAACGGGCCAGCACCTCGATGTCGGGGGCGACGGTCAGCACACCCTGACGGTACACGTATTTCTGAATTCAGGAAATGGTGGATCGAAGGTCGTCGCCACGCCTGGCTCGAACCGTCCTGCGCGGCGGCCTCGTTGCACGCGCCCGGTGGCCGATGCGGGGCGGGGCCGCGGTCGCTTGTGGTTGGCCACCTGCGGCCGCGCTACGCGGGGATCGAGCAGGCGATTTCTGCGGAGGTGGGTCTTTCGGAAGCGGTCGAAGCCTTCGTCGTGCCGCTTTGGGCTCGTGGTCCTCCGCTGGAACTCGTCCATCTCCGAGGGGACTTCGGGGCCTGACCGAATGCCGTGGCGGGCGTGGTCTCGGGCGGACGGGCGGACAGGCGGGCGGCCGGATCGCACGGGGCGTGCACGTGACCGGAGTTGGCCAGGGGAGTGGCCGGCAAGCTGGGGAGCATGGGTGTCGACGAAGTGGGCGCAGTCGCGGATGGCGAACTCGCTGCCTACCTGGCGGCGGAGCGCCGCGCAGGTGGCCCCGGTGCGCGGGAAGTCGGTGCCGTCGAGATGCGGCGGCGGCAACGACAGCGCGTGGTGGGCGGGCCGGCCGGGCCCGAGTTGGCCGAGGTGCGGGACCTTCTCGTGGCGGGTCCCGCGGTTACCGTGTCGCCGATTCCGGTTCGTCTGTACCGGCCCAGCCTCGATCCGCTTCCGCTGGTGGTCTTCCTGCACGGGGGAATGTGGACCATCGGCGGCCTGGAATCGCACGATCGGCTGTGCCGTCGGCTTGCCCTCGCCGCGCGGATCGCCGTACTGGCCGTCGACTATCGCCTCGCGCCCGAACACCCTTGGCCGGCCGGGCCCGACGATGCCGCCGCGGCCTTTCGCTGGGCCGCCGAGCACGCGCGTGAACTGTCGGGTGCGGCGGGGCCGCCGGCGGTGGCGGGGGACAGTTCGGGCGGGCATCTGGCGGCGTTGACCTGTCTGCGGATGCGCGCCGAGGGCGGCCCGTTGCCGGCGGCGCAGTTCCTCGCGTGCCCCAATACCGACCTGACGTTGTCCCGGCCGAGTACGCGCGACAAGGCCGCCGGCTGGGGCCTGACCACCGACGCCGTCGCGTGGGGCGTGGCCAACTTGCTGCCGGACGTGGCCCGTCGTGCCGATCCGACGGTCAGTCCGCTGTTCGCCGCCGACCTGTCGGGCCTGCCGCCGGCCGTGGTCGTCACCGCCGAACACGACCCGCTGCGCGACGAGGGCGACGAGTACGCCGCCCGCCTCGCCGCCGCCGGGGTCCGGGTCCGGCATCGCCGCGAGCCCGGGATGATCCACGGCTTCCTGTCCATGGACCGGGTGGCGCCGTCCGCCGCCGCGGCCGCCGACCGCTTCTTCGCCGACGTCGCCGACGTCCGGTACGACTGAATCCGACCGGGTCGGCGTCCGGCAGGTATCGAGGAACACCCCGATCGGGGTGACGGACCTGTGTTGTCGTCGGCCGGTTCGGGAGCAATGGTCGGATCGCTCTCGGACATCCGGGATCGCCCGGTATCACCGATGTGGTCGACATCGCGGAGTGTCGCGTGTCCCGAAAGGGGGTTGCCGGTCGGGGCTCTGGCATGCTGGGCGGCGTCCGAGTACCCGTGATGGGGAAGCCAACGGAGGTCCCAGATGAGCCCTGCCCGCAGATCGGCGGCAGTGCCCAGAGCCAAAGTCGTGGTCGTCATCAACCGCAAGGGTGGTGTCGGCAAGAGCACCATCGCGGTGAACCTGGCCGCCGTGCAGGGGCAGAACTTCACCCCCACCGGGCCGATCGCCCCGGACGCCGACGCACCCGTGGTCGCCTGCGGAATCGACCCACAGGGGTCGATGGAGGACTGGGCGGATCGGGTACCCGAGGAACTCCTGCCGTTCGACTACATGTCCACCAAGGGCAAGCCCGGCATGCTGGCCGAGTTGAAGGCCGACCCGGGGGTCGCGCGCATCGTCGTGGACAGCCCCGGCTTCATGGACACCGACCCCGAGGCCGAACTCGCCACCGACCCACTCGGGCACGGCGCGGCGGCGGACGCCCTGCGCGACATGCTCGAAGTGGCGGACCTGGCGGTGGTCCCGATCACGCCGGAGTTCATGAGCTGGTCGCCCAGCGAGTACACGATCGAGCGGGTGCTCAAGCCGCGCGGTATCCCGTACATCGCGGTGGTGAACCTGTGGGATCCGCGCGACGGGGAGACCGATCGGGCCCGGGTCGAGGCGTGGATAGACGAACGCGGCTACCCCCGGGCGCGGGAGCCGATTCGCAAGTACAAGATTCACGCTCATGCGGCGGAGGGCGGGCTCGTGGTCACCCAATACAAGGAGAGCGGTACGGCGTTGCGTGCCCGCGAGGACTTCTACAAGCTCGCCCTCGCGATCGAGCAGGCGATCTGATGGGCCGTCAACGTACGCCCAGGACGGCCGCCGAGCCGCGTCGGCTGCGGACCGCCGCCGATATGGCCAAGGAACTGCCGGCGCCGTTTCGGCCGCTGTCCGACAGTCCGGTACTGATCGACGACGAGCAGCGGCAACTGGCCGCGTGCGAGGCGGCGATCGAGACGTTGCGGGTCGCGTTCTGGGCGGCCGGCAAAGCGTTGCAGATCGTTCGGGACGCCCGGCTGTACCGCACCCGCTACGAGAGCTTCGAGGACTACTGCCTTGACCGCTGGGACATGCAGCGCCGGTACGCGGACCGGTTGATCCAGGCGTGGCCGATCGCGGAAGCGTTGAGTCCGATCGGACTCAGGGCCGTGAACGAGGCCCAGGTCCGCGAACTGGTGCCGCTCGCGGGTCGGTACGGGAACGAGGCCGCGGTGACGGTGTACCGCACGGTCGCCGAGGCGGAGTCCGTACCGCTGACGGCGGCGGTGCTGCGCGGTGCGGTGGCGGCGGTCGGCGAGGCGTTCTCGCCGGCGGCGGCGGTCGAGCAGGTGCGGAGCTATCTCGACTCGCTCGGCATCGAGCCGGAGGCCGAGGGTGATCGGGTGGTCGACTACACGGCCAAGGCCGCGGACACCATCCCGCGGCGTTGGCTGACCACGCTGGCTCGGCAGGACCGGGCAGCGGCGGTGGCCTACCTGGACGAACTCGAACGTCAGGTGGCTCGGGTGCGACGGGAACTTGCGGAGACGGATGGGGTGGTCGGGGGCGGTGCCGATTCCGGTGCCGGTGCCGGTGCCGGTTCTGGTTCCGGGGTGGATGTCGGGTCCGAATCGGGGGCGGGGTCGGGCGCGGTCCCGGGGGCCCGCTCGGATGCGGGTCGGGGCGTCGTGTCGGCGTAACGGGGGCGATGGCCGCCGGGGCGGGGCAGGCGGGGCGTTGCTTCGGGTGAGTCCAATTGGACTCGGCCGGGGCGCGGTTGCGGGCGGGGCGTGGGACGCGCGTCGTCGGGTCGCGGTGATCCGGGTCGCCCGGGCCCTCCTGCGTCTTCGCGGCCTGCGCGCCAGGCACGCATGTGCGTCGGCCGCGTCGGCTTGGCCCGTCCGCGCGTCGGTCGGGTGTGCCGGCAGGTCGGCGGCGCGTACGTACCTGCCCGTCGGCGCGAGCGGGTGCCGGTTGTTGCCGGTGCGGTGAAGGTGATGTCTGCGGCGCCTGATCGCATTGCCCCGGGTGATGCGATCGTTCGTCGCCCCCTCGCCCCTGTTCCGTCACATCTCCGGCTGCTTCGTATCCACGGCCGCATCGAAAGTTGACGATCGCACCACCGACCGAGCCCACCGGCACGTGCAGCACACGCAGCGGCGTGCAGCACGTGAAGACGGGTGCCGAAAGTGGACGCTCAGCCGCGAAGGTAGGTTCGCCCACCGAAGGACCGTCTGCATCGAACACACGGTCCCGTCCGAAGGATGGTCACTTCCGACCGTCGGAGGATCCTCCACCGGCGCTCGACCCCTCTTCCGCGACCCGAATCACCCATCGACACGAGCACTTCCCGAGTCGGACCCGTGCCTCCCGCGCGGGACGAAGGAGATGTCGTACACATGCTGGACCTCGCGCGCTGGGACTGGTCCCGGCACTGGCCCTATCTGGCCGGAGCCCTCGTCGTTCTCGCCTCGGCCGTCCTCGTCGAACGTGCCCGCCGCCGCGCGGTCGCCGAACGGGCCCGGGTCGCGGCCCTGCCCGAGGAGGCCCGCAAGGCACTCGAGAACGACCGGACCGCGACCAGGGACCGGCGCGGGCGGCGGGTCGAGGACCTGCTGACGGCGGCGGTCGCGGCCGCGGCGGCGGGTCTGTCGGCGGCCCAACTCGGCAAGTTCGGTCGGGACGTCATGGGCCTGCACGGGCCGTGGGCGTATCTGCCGTTCGTCGCACTGGACTTCGCCGCGGTGGTCTGCGCGCTACGGGCTCGCCGGCGGGCCGCGCGAGGCGCCGCGGCGGGCCTGTCGGGGGCTCTCGTGTGGGTGCTCGCGCTGCTGTCCGCCTCGATGTCGGCCAGTGAGGGGGCCAACGTCGGCGAGGCGTTCGCGCTGGGGATCTGGGCGCCGATCGCCGCCGTGTTGTGGGAGCTGGGTCTGGCCGAGGAGCGGCACGCGCGGACCGAACGGGCCGACCGTCGGGTCGGCTGGATCCGCTGGTTGCACCCGATCGAGCGGGTGCTCGTGCTGGCCGAACTCGCCGCCGACGAATACCTGGGCGCGGCGGACGCGACCGAACGTGTCCGCGAGCGCCGCGCGGCCCGCGCGCTGTACCGGCTGCGCCAGGCCACCGAGGCACGCGCCGTCGCCCGGGTCGACGGGACCGGTCGTTCGACCACACGGCCCAGGCGCGGCCTCGATCGCCGGTACCGCCGCGCCGAGGCATTCGCCCAACGCACGGCCGCGCGGGTACGCCTGGCCGACGCCGAGGTGGAGGCCGCCGTGCTCCCGCAACTACGCGTCCTGGTCGACGTCGGCCGGCTCGCCAACATGACCTGGCCCACCCCGGACGCCACCGCCCCGACCCACCACCGAGACGGCCGGCCGCACCCCGGCACGACGCCCCCCGAGGGCGGCACGCCACTGTCGACCCTGACCCGCCGTGTGGCCGGCGTCGCCGTCTCGACCCCCGCCGGCCCGGCGTCCACGACGCACGCTGCGACCGTCCCGGGCCCGCGTCACGCCGAGCACCTCGACCACCACCCGGCCCTCGGGATGCGCAACGCGGACGGCCCGACCCCGACTTCACCCGCCGCCGTGGGAGATCCGAGCCGCGCCCCGAGGCCACCCTCGCCCGCTTCGGACACCCCGGCCGCAGCCCCCGGCCGACCGGCGACCGAGTCCCCGACCCGAGTCGCGACGAGCCGCCCGGCAGCCACCGCACCGATGCCGACGACCAAACCCGCGCCCCGGATCCCCCACCCCCACCCGGCCGCCCCGCTCGCGCCGACCGGCTCCGCGACCCCGGGGGCGACAGGCACGATGGAGCACCCGGACGGGTCGAGCCACACGCCGCTGCCCGCTTCGTCGGGCAGCGGAGACGCGGACGGCCGGCACGGGGGTTCGCAGGCCGCGTCGTCGGAGGCCGACGTGCTGTACCCGGGCGGTCCCTCGGTTCGTGCGGCGGTGGATGTGGGGGAGTGGGACGGCGTGGAGCCGTTGGCTTCTTTGGACGGTGGAGACGGGGAGGGCCGGTACGCGGATGGCGCGTATCGGGGCCGGCAGGCTGTGTCGTTGGAGGCCGAGGTGTCGTACCCCGGCGCGTCCTCCGGGCTCGGGGCGCCGAACGGGCGCGCCGAGGTCGGGCGGTTGCCCGCCCTGGACGAAGGCGTGGCGGCGCCTCCGCCGGATGAGCCGAGCTTCCGAGCCGGCGAGCCGGAGGTGTCGTGGGACGGGGCGGCCGCGGTTCGCGGCATGGCGGCCGGCCTGCCGGGGCCTGCGGACCGCGACCCGGGCGCGGCGATGATCGCGACGGACACCGGAGCCCTCCGCGTCGGCAACGCGACCGGGTCGCCTGAGTCGCCGGAGCGCACGGCCGATCGCCGGACGGTTGCCGGGGGCGCCGTGGTCGCGCCTCGTGAGGCGGTGGCCGCGTCGTCGGGTGGCGGAGGTACCCGCCATGACGGCTCACGTGGCGCCGGTGGGCGTCGGCATGTCGCGGACCGGGCGGTGGCGGGTGCCACGAACCCGCCTCGTGACGTGCGCCCCGAGTCCTCCGGCCGAGCGGGCGCCCACCGCCAAACGACCGGCGCGTGGCCGGACGACGCGGACCCGGACCCCGACCCTGCGGCGCGTATCGCGGCATCGCATCCGGACCCCACTCGCGTCGACGCCCACCGCGCCCCCGATGCCCCGACCACCGCGCCGGATACCGAAGGACCGCTCCGCTCCCGTGCGGCGGCCACCGACCTGTCGCCCGTCGGGACCGACGACGGTCGCCCTGCCGATGCGGCACGGACGGGCGGGGTCGGCGCGTACCGGCAGGATGGGGCCGGGTCATGGGTGGACGGAGACCTGCACCAACCCCCGACCGCCGACGTGCGTTGGCAGGAGGACCCACACCACCCCGGGCCCGGCGCATCGCCGAACCCCACGCCCACCGACGCGGTGCCCAGGTACGCACCCAAGAGCATCGCGCCCCCCGGCCCGACCGGTCCGAACTCGGATCCGAGCAGCCGGCAAGCCCCGAAGCCGGACGCCACCCCGCGAGCATCGAACCGGCCGGTGGACTCCCCGTCGGGCGCGCAGTCGAACCGGCCGGTGGACCCACCATCGGACGCGCAGTCGGACCGGCCGGTGGACCCCCCGTCGGACGCGCAGTCGGACCGGCCCGTGGACCCGCCGAGCATCGACGTCGTCGCCGAAACCCCCCGCGCCGCCGCTCCGATCGACCACGACCACGACCACGACATCCCGAACCAGGGCCGCAGAGCGGACGGATCGGCGCTCACCAGCGCCGCGCGCCGCGACCACCGCGTCCTCGCCTTGGTCTCCCGCCTCGCGGCCGAAACCGACCTGACCGTCGAGGAGGTCCGCCACCGACTCGACGTCAGCGAGCGCACCGCCGAACGCCTTCTCCAACAAGCCCACGAGGAACTGACCGCCCGCCGCGCCCAAGCCGAAGACCCCGACCTGGCCGACGCCGGCCTCTGACCCACCACAACACACCCACCCACAGCACCGAGGCCGTCGCCCGACGCATCCCCACGGCCTTCCGGCGACATCACCGGAAGCCGTCCCGACCCCCCATCGGAGGTCATGACCGCATGCTCCCCGCGAAGCTGCTGTGGCGGGATCCACGCCCCATTCCACGCGGCAACTTTCAGGAGATCGTCGTTCAAGTCGTCCTGGACCCGGAGTTCCACGAACCGACAGAAGACGACGTCTGCCCGGCCTTCAGCTCCGTGTGCCTGGCCCACGACCGCCTGTACTCACCCGGAGGGTGCGGTGAAGGCCCCCACCTGGTCGCCCTGAACTGTGCCGCACACGGCTATGAAAACCTCGGTCCCCAGCCCCTGATGCATCGCTACCCCGCCGGATTCATGCCGCCACTCACGGCGGAACAATTCGCCGAGGTGGAACTCGACCTCTACCCCGAGGGCTGTCTCCCCCGCGTTCCTCCCGACATCCGGCAACATTCCACCTCACCCGGACCCGACTTCGCAGCCGCCAACGGCGCATCGCCTCGACCGTTCAAGCCCCGCCACCCACCCATGGCACCACCGTCACCGAGGAAGTAGGCGTTGCCCGCCGGCCCGAGCCCACAACCCGGCGAAGCCCCTCGACAATCGCCGCTCCCGCTAAGCCCGGCCCGCCCCTGCTCCGTGGCCCCGCCCGCCCCCCGCCAGCAGATGCCCATCGGCGCGCCGTGCCGATCCCCGATCGGGGCCGCTCATGGTGCACGGCGCCCACCCGCGTCCAGGGCGCTCGCGGTCGGTGGCCGACGGGGGTGGCCCGGTCGGTCGCGCGTCGCTTGGCCGAGCCGTGCCCCGAGCCGCGCCCGCCGATGCCTGAGCCGGCCGGCGCGACACCTCCGGCCGCGTGGGCGGCGATCCGTACCCGGACCCGGGATCGCGGCCCGAACGCGGTCCGTCTCGCCGCACCGATGTGACGTCGATGTGACGCCGAGCGCAGCGGCCGATGACCCTGGTTTCCCCATCGTGGCTATGGCACGATCCGTCACCTCTGGTCATGGGCGCCTGTTCGCGCGCCACACCGCTCTCGTGCGATGGAGTGAACGTATGTCGATAGCCCACGTGTCCGGTCGGTTCGACGGCAAGACCGCGGTGGTCACCGGGGCGGGTTCCGGGGTCGGTCGCGCGACCACGCTGCGCCTGGCAGCGGAGGGCGCGAACGTGCTCGCGCTGGACATCGCGGCGGCGGCGTTGGACGAAACCGCGGAGCTGGCCGCCGGGCTCGCGGGCAAGGTCGTGACCAGGATCACCGACGTGTCGGTCCGCGAGGAGTGCTTCGCGGCCGTCGCGGCGGCGGTGGCCGAGTTCGGCGGGCTGGACGTGCTGGGCAACGTGGCCGGCATCGCGCGGGCCGAGCACGTACTCGACGTCACCGAGGCGGACTACCGGCGGATGATGGGCGTCAACATCGACGGCTACTTCTTCATGTGCCAGGCCGCCATCCCGCACCTGCTGGAGCGTTCCGGCAACGTCGTCAACATCGCGTCCAACGCCGGGGTGATGGGCTTGGCGTACGGCGTCGTCTACACCATGAGCAAGGGTGCCGTGGTGCAGTTGACCCGGTCGCTGGCCTGGGAGTTCGCCAAGCAGCCGCTGCGCGTGAACGCGATCGCGCCGGGTGGCATCGACACCAACCTGGTCGCCAACTACCAGATGCCGGCGGACGTGGACTGGGACCTGGTCGGCCGGGCGATGACCCCGCGTCCGATGGCCCAGCCGGAGGACATCGCCGCGATGTTCTCCTACGTCGCCTCCGAGGAGGCCCGCAACGTGCACGGCGCCATCCTGCACAACGACAGCGGCCTGACCGCCGGCTGACCCACCGGCCACCACGACACGGCTCCGGTCCGCGCCCACCCACACCCGAGCCCGGACCGGAGCCCCACACCACCGGCAGACCCCGCACGAGCCGACGGGACATCCCAGTCCGCAGGGCTCCCGAACCGCTGCTCTTCCCCCGACCTGGACGCCCGCCGCCGGGACGCCGAGGAGCTCGGCGACACGCCTGGCAGCCCGCCGAGGCGGCACGCCTGCTTGGGGCCTTCCCAGATCGCGTCGAAGATCCGGTTGCTTGTCACCCGCGTCGGCATCGCGAAGTAGGCGCCTCGCAGGATCGCAGGGATGGACGAGTGCCACCACCGCTTGAATGGCGGCCTGGGTTTTTCCTTCACCGGTGGGCGCGATTACGGCGACGATGCCGGGGCCCTGCAGACCCCCGACGGTCGTCTCGACGGCACTCTGGATGGGAAACGGTGTCATCGCCGACCCGAACGGGAAGCCCGTGTCGCATGGCGGCTCGCAGGGTGCCCAGGCGAGTTTCTCGACCTTGGCCCGTTCCCGCTTTCGGGCCGTCCGGACGTATGAGGTGAGGTCGACGTCCGTGCCGGCGTGGTGTTTCGTCGGCAGGTCGGACGCGATCCAGTCGCTGACCGATGCGAGCCCCGCCAAGGTTGTGGCGATGTCGGGGCGCACACGGATATCGGACCAGCGGAGGGTGTCCGGGTCGGGGAGGTCCATCAAGTCGAACCGAACGTCGCCACGTACTCCCAAGGCAACGACGGGGAACGAAGGCCCCGTTCGATCACGCCCGGGACCGAACAGGGCCGCGCTCGGGGGTGCTCGAGGGAACACGCCAGGAATGCTCGGCCCGGTGGTACTTCGCGCCTCGCGGAAGGAGGATCCGAAGCGAAGCCACCGAGCGAACCGAACGTGCGGGGCCTCTTCGATCAGCTCAAGAGTGTCGCCCCCGTGTCCAGGGAATCTCTTTTCACGCAGAATGTGCGCAGTGGGCACGACCCGCACATGGGGTCGGACTCGCGGCAGTAGGAGCTTCCGATGAGTCGGATCGCGGCCATCCGCAACGGCGCCTGCTCGCCGGCTCCTATGATCTTCGAGAGGTCGACGCGTCCGTCGCTCAAGCGGTTCGTCCGGTCCGATGTCGAGCCGGTGACACGAGCGGCCACTCGTAAGGAGCCCTGGCCGACCAGGAGCAGGTCGTCGCCGGTCAGCAGCCGATAGAGGGATTGTTCACCGGGTCGCATGTCCAATGCGGTGGGGAGTTCCGCCTTGGTGATCGACCTCGGACGCTCCTGCTTGCGCGCCAGCAATTCCTCGATTCCCTGCCGGGCCCGTTCGCCGTTGACGACGGCCGATATGGCCACCAGGTCGCGTACGGTGAGCCGCTGTTTGCCCCGCAGGGACGCCAGTTGCCGACCGACGATCGCCGGAGCCGTTCGAGCGGTGGTCATCAATGCCGACAGGGCCGCCGCTGCCGGGATCAGGTCCGAGCCGGGCAGCACCGCCCAGTTCGGCCCGGTGGACTCGTGGACGGCCCATTCGGTCAACGCTTCGCGAACCCGGAGCCAGTAGGGACGCGCCTCCGGCTCGGACGGACTCGGGGATGCGCTCGTGTTCAGGGGCAGCAGGGCTTGGGCGGCCGCCTCGCCCAACAGCGGTGGAACGGCGTTGCCGATCTGCCGGAAGGCGTCGCTACGGTTGCCGGCGAAGCGGAAGCGGTCCGGGAAGGTCTGTACGCGCGCCGCTTCGCGAACGGTCAACGTCCGGAGCTGTTCGGGATGGATGTACCAGTATCCGTCCTTGGCGATGTGTGCCGTGATCGTGCGGCTGAGCTCGTCCCAGTCCAGTTTCTTGTACTTGTCCTTGAAGTGCTCGGAATCGTAGCGTCGCAGGTGCTCGGGAATGTCGCGGTACAACGACTTGGAGTTCATTCCCGCGAAGATCTCCCGGTCGTCGTCGCGGACCGGGCGCGTCATGTGGTCGTGGACGCGCCCGACGGGGGCCCCGGCCCGCATGCGGCGCGCGAACTCGGAGAGGTTCGCCTCGGTGCGGTAGGCGAACTCCCGTCGTCCGGTGTTTCCTTCGCGGAGAGGAGGTAGGTCCGCTATCGCGTCGCGAAGGGTAGTGCGGTCGTGGGGTTTGGGCCACGGGAAGGTTTCGGCATCGCGTCGTGCCAGCAGTATGAGCCGTTTGCGATGTTGCGGGACCCGGTAGTTCCACGCGTCCACCAGACGGACCTGGGTGTAGTACCCCGCGTCTTCGAGTTCCTGTTCGATGTTGCGGACGACGAAGAAGTCGTCGCCCAGCCCCATGTCGGGGACGTTCTCCATCAGGACGGCGCGGGGACGCACCCTGAGAATGACATCGAGGTAGGCACGCCAGAGTTCCTTGCGCAGATCAATGGCTTCGCGGACACCTTCCCGCACCAAACTGCGGATCTTGCTTCTTCCGGCACGACTGAACGGTTGGCATGGGGGGCCTCCGGCCACCAGATCGATCTCGGCGTGGCTCAGGAGTTCGACGAGTCGGTCGCGTTCGTCGGGGTTCCCCAGGTCGGTTCGCAGTGACAGGCCGGGGAAGTTGCCGGCGTGAGTCTCGCGGGCGCGCTCGTCGTAGTCGGCGGCGAGGGCGACCGTCCATCCGGCCTGCTCCAATCCCAGGCTCAGTCCGCCGGCCCCGGAGAACAGGTCGACGGCCAGCCGTTCGTGGGGGGATCGGCGTGCGAGCCATTCCGGGAAGTTGTCCGGTGTGCAGGCATCCGGGTGCGGAGCGAGTTTCAGATAGTCGCTGCGCTCGAGGCGCACCCCGTAAAACACGCTCCCCACCCTTCACCGATCTCCGACACCAGCCACGGCTCACACGCAAGGAACCCGGTATCCACCGAGTCCATAAGTCAAAGAGTGTTCGGAGAGTGGTCGCACCGCTTCCACGCGATCGCGGGAGCGCCCCGTGGCCGAAACGATCTCCGAAGCATGCAGTATCCCGCATCGGAGTTGTGCTCCGACACATGGTTCGGACATGGACATCACGCGTCTACCCCAGAAACGTCGGGGGAAGTTCCCAGTCCACAGCGCCCACGGCCTTCCAACATTCTTCTTTCTTGCACCATTCGGTGACATTTGCCCCCCCGGGCGGATGCGTCAGGACCGGGCGGATCGCGGCAAGGAGTCCGGGCAGCAGCGTAGCTATGTGCTCGGGCAGTGATTGCGACTTCCAGACGCGATCCAGGTCCACCGCACCACCCGCGCGGTCGACGAGGAGAGCGATCGCGTAGTTGGCGAGTTGGGCCAGGTATCCCTGGTGATCGTCGGCCGCGTTCAGGGTGCGGATCACCTTTCGCGATTCCTCGAAGAGGATCGACTTGGCAACCAGCTCCCTGAAATAGGCGGCCGAAGGCGGCGACGAATACGCGCTTACGACATCCGATGTCCAGATCTGGAAGCATTTCTGACCGCCGCGGCTCACGAGATGCGGATGCCGGAGGTACAACATCTCGTACTTCGCGACCTCCGTCTTGCCGAACCGCTGGGCCGAGGGGTGCTCCTGTCTGAACTGTCGCTTGCGGGCCTCCGTTCGCTGCTCGCTCAACGCGACCTGGTACTGCCCGCGAACGCGTTCGTAGTACCAGCGAGTCTGCCGCGTGCTCCCGCCGACTGCCGGCGCCCACAGGGCACGCGACAATCTTTCCAACTCCACGTGAAAGGGGCTGTTCGCCTCGAAGTCGGCTTCGCGGATGACGTTCTGCGAGTTCGCGTACTTGGAGATCTTCGGCACGAACTCGTCCAAGGCATCGGCCTGCCGAACGATGGTGAACTTCGCAGGTACTCGGACGTCGGTCAGGTCGGCTCGATCGCGCAGCGACGTGTGGTGCAGGGACGCGGTGGTCTGGCCGCCATTGACGATCTGGAGGTCCACGATACGGGAGAGCATGATCTGGCCGTCGGGCCCCTCCTCCAGCCCGACGTCGGTCGCGGTGGCGGAGATTCCGTTGTTGTAGGCCAGAAATCGCCCCGGGGCCTCCCGAACGGTCTGGCTGATGGCCTTGTTGACCTTGCCGCGCGCCTGCAGATAGGCACGGACGTTGCGTTGGAGCAGCTTGCCGCCATAGGTGTCGTACAGGTCCGCCAGCAGTTGGCCGGGCAGCACCGCCAGCAGGCAGTGATACTCGCCTCCTCGCAGCGCGGGCAGACACGGCACGGGGCCTCCGAAATTCGCCAGCTCGATGACGATCTGTTCCTGTTGGCGGCCGGACGTGGCGAGACGGAACAAACGTGCGATGTCCCAGAGTTCGTAGCTGGTCGGCAGGCCGGCAACCGTCTTCGCGTCGACGTGGGCCAGCGTGGTCCGGCCGTCGGTGAGGAGGAAGATCCGCATGCGTGCGAGGCTCGGCCATGCCTTGCGGATGGTGTCCGCCATGTCGAATGCGGGACTGGTGTCCTCCAGCTCGGCGAGAGTGCCGGCGGCGCACTCCTCGGCGAAGGCCTCGACGGCGCTGAATGCCGCCTGGACGTCCCTGCGGGCCAAGGCCGCCGCCCCAAGGTCGGAGCGCACGATAAACAGGTCCAGCGAGGTTCCCTGGTCGCTGATCTCGTAGCCGTGGACCTCCAGCGTGCGGCGGCGTACCTGCTTGCGCAGATAGCACGGTGTGACGTCCTCGACCACACCGTCGTTGACGAGGTAGTCGCAGACCACTTCCAGGAAGGCGTTGCGTCGGCGTTCCGCGGACTCTTCGGGAACGCGATCGACCACGGCGGCTTCCAGGGACCGCGCGAAACTCTCCCACTCCGGTTCAGCCACGGGAACCCTCCCGGCTCGGAGGCGGCGCGAGGATGTTGCCCATGGCGGGCTCGCCGACCAACGCGTGCGCGCAGGTCGACAGGTCAATCGAGTAGGACACGTTCAATACTCCGTGCGGAAGGTCGGTCGGGGCGAGCACAGGAAAATCGTCACCCACGCGATAGCAGTACCGGCGGGACAGGCGGTACCGATCGCGTTTGTACCGCTCGCTGTGCGCATCCATCCATCCGGCCTGAAGAAGCAGGTTGTCCAACAAGAGACGATCCGCGCCCAGCAATGGATGCGCCCTCACCTCCTCGACGAGGGCACCCAGGGTCACGCCGACGTCGTCACGGGAGAGCACCTGATATACGAGGGCCAGCTCCCGTAGACCGAAGCGGTCCAACTGGTCGGCACCGTTGATCGTGCAGCGCAGCGTGTTCACCGAGACGGACTTGACCTCGAGCGCCCAGTCGTCGGCCCTGAAGTCCTGGGCGGCACCCGAGGGCCCCGTCCACGCGTGTGTGGCCGCAGGCCCCCGAAGGGGGAGCACGACATCGCGCAGGACGAGCAACTCCCCGAGCAGCCCGATCGACTCCTCACGGCCGAGACCGTCCCGGGGCGCTCGTCCCAGCATTGCCTGCCACGCCGTGAGCCTGGTGACCAAGGCGGTCGCGGCCCGGTACGGGGCCCATCGCAGATGGTCCAGGAGATCGGCGAGCAGGACACAGAACATGTGTCGATCGGTGGTCGGCTGCGCAACGATCTCGAGGCTGCCGTCGCGACAACGGCACGTCAGTCCAGCGGCCAGGACCAGTTCCCGGTCGCCCAGATTCTCGGTGCTCGAGACGAGCAAGGCCCATTCCCCGTTGGGGAAACGGACCTCGACGAAGATGTCCAGGGTGTGCTCGGGCAGGAGACGGCGCCGTGTGCCGCCCGCACCCCGGAGCTCTCCCGCCTGAGCCGCCTCGAACATCGCCGTCAGTGTCGCAGCGGTCAATCCGCCCATCGGTCGTCCCCCTGGGGGTCCTCGTCCTCGAGCGTCAACATCGTCACCAACTCGCGCAGATACGTCTCGGTCACCCTGTAGGACAGCGGCCTCGCCGTCGGCGACGAGGGGAAGGACACGGCGTAGCCCACGAGGGGGAGGCCCTCGGGGACGCCCGTGACACAACCGGTCGTCTCGATGGGATAGATCAACAACAAGCCCTCGGCAGGATCTCGCCGTCGTCGCAACTCGCGACCGCTGGGGCGAGTCTCCCTCGACGGGCTCCGACGAGGGGGCAGACGCCCCTCATCCGACGTGGACGATGCGTTGGTCATCCGGCGGGCGTCGTCGTATTGATCCCGCGTCAGCCCGATCGCCTCGTGCACGGGGCTCACTAGAACCCCGACCTCGAAGTCGAGGCCGGCCTCGACCACGCCCCCCACCGGCTTGCGTCGCACCTGCCGGATGGACTCGCCCGCGATCTCCAGACGTTGCTTCGAGCTTCCGCCGGTGATCGCCACGGTCCACCGCACCAGTTCCCCATGAGCATTCTGGCTGTGGATGTAATCGATGAGGTTCCTCGGATTCGCCTGGGAGACCCGTCCCGGGCACGCGAAGCCGTCCAGAAAGTCGATCACCGCCCGGGCCGGGACGTTTCGACGCATGAATCCTTGGCCGGTGTCGGGCGGCCGGAGTTCCGGAGGGACGACCGCGCAGGGCGTCATCGCATCGATCAGCGCATCCAGGCGAGCCTTGTTGCCACGCAGCGCATCGGGACGCGTGAGCATGTGCAGGGTCTCCGCCCGCCGCTCCGCGAAGGTGAGCCAGATGCTCCTCGTATTGCGCATCTTGGCCGCCGCGGTCACCTGGAGGTGTTCGTGACCGTCACGGATGCGCAGCCCGACGTCGCGCGGCCTGCTGCCCGTTTCGGCCAACACCGAGATAAGGTCCATGAGTTCGCGGTTGGCCCGAGTGACGTGGACGTACGACTTCACCAGCTCCGGAGTGGTGTAGAGGCGTGTTACGTCCAGGTATCCCGGTCGGTATCCGAACCAGCGCCCCATCTGCAACAGCGTGTCGTACGTGCGAGAGGCTCGCAGGTAGTACGAGACGCTGAGGCCTTCCAACGTCAGGCCCCGGGACAGTTTGTCCCCGCCCACGGCGACCACGGTGGCCGGGGCACTCGACTCGTACTCCAGGACGTCCGATGCCTGGCCGTTGACCGCCTTGACACCCTCCGCGGCGTCGGACAGCACCTCCTGAACGTGCGCCTCGACCCGGTCGTAGGCGATCGCGGGGCCGATGACGCTGCCCAAGTGCCCGTGTGTGGCGGTCAGTTCCTCGCGCGTCGACAGGAAATCCCGCTCCCATAAGGACCGAAGGCGCGCCCGTAACCGCGCTCCCGCCTCGCCGCGGTCGGGCCACATCTCGTCCATTTCGCGCAGTCGTTCGCTGAGTTGCCGAACGACCGCCGTCTGGACATCCGTGAAGCGTGTCACGTGGACGAGCATGGTGGCGTGGCCCCGTCGTGCCGTTCCGATTTCCGCGCGGGCGCGTCGCGCCGCAGTCGAGAGCACGAACGCGTCCAACGCTTCGTCGAGCGAGGCGGGCAGTGACCTCGGAGGGACCCATCCCTTCGCGTGTCCTTCGGGTATCCATCCCTCGTGATCGGTCACCGGGCGGTGCACCGGAAGCGGGTGGGTCTCGAACGCCGCGTCCTCCGGCACCAGACCGAACACCACCTCGGGTCCGGTGTAGTTCGAGGGCGGTTTCAGCGCGACCATGAAGCTCTCGGGGAACAGGTCCTCGCCGTGGGTGGGATGGTCCGTCTCGGGAGATATGAAGATGTTGGCGAACGGAGTCGCGCTGTAGGCGACGTAGGTGCGCTTCTCGAACAACCCCAAGAGTTTGCGTATGGCCTGGTTGATCCGCGTCGGATCGTGCTCGGGGTCGCTCTGTGCGCGCTTGTACCGGGGCCGTTTCGTGTCGACCGAGGCGTAGTCGGCCTCGTCGTCGATCACCAGCACGGGAAGGTCCGACAAACGTCCGTCCGGTGTTCCCTTGGCGAAATCGCCCAGCCACTTGGCCAGGTTGTCGAGGATCCTCGCGTTCTTCTTGACGACCGCCAACAGGCGCACCTGACGCAGGTCCACCGGCGTACTGCGGAACACCGCGGACTGGAAGTCCTTGTCCCGAGAGGTGATGGACAGGCACAGAGGTGGACTCTTCATGTCCAGCGTTCCCACGCCGATGTACTTGGACTCGGCCGTCCGCTGGCGGGTCACGCTCGTGTTGAACCCGAGAAACTCCGCGTCCAGGCGAGCCTGGGTTTGATGCCGCAGGCTCTCGTGTGCGCCGGTCATCACGATGACGGCCCGGTAACCGGCGTCGACCGCCTTGCAGATCAACCCCGTGTAGTTCGCCGTCTTCCCGGACTGCACCTGACCGTACACAAGCCCCTTGCTGCGCCATTCCCCCGGCCGCATCGGGTCCTCCATGAGGCCCAGAACGGTGTCGGTCGCCTCGTCCAACGCCTCCACCGCCGGGGGCTTCCAGCCCGATTCGTGGGAGAGCCACGTCTTGTAGCGTTCCCAGTACGCCCACTCCACGTCGTATCTGCGCTGATTGAGCCAGGCATCGTGGTCCTGTGGATCCAACAACGAGATCTCGCGTGGCACCCACACGTCGAATCGGGATTCGAGCTCACGAGCGATCTGTTCCGGCGAGACCTCCGTTTTCAGGGTCGACATCATCACCTGAACCTGACCGGCGATCTCCCGGATCCGCTCCTGTGTTCGATCACGGGGGGCGACCTTCAACAACATGCTCTCGGCGAATTGGAGTGCCAGGCTTGCGGGTTCCGAGGTCATGGGGGTCACCGTCCGTTCGCCGGGTCGTGCGCGGCGATCTGTGCCAACAAGGTCGGGAATCGGTTGAACGGCTCGGAGTCGGCAAGGACGCCCAGGACGGCCTGCTTCATGTCCGGTTCGGATGGGAGGGCCGCAAGCATGGACTTCAAGTCCTCTCGAGCCTGATCCTCGGTGACCCCCTCGAGCGATGCCTGGGGAACGCGACTCATGTCGGCCTGTGCCTCCAACGCGATGTATCCGATGGGTAGCGAAGCCTCGACGAGCCTCAGGATGGCCTCCAAAGTGCCCGCGTTCGGCGACTGCAGCGCGGCCGCCGTCAAGGGGTGTCTGCGATTGATGGTGTAATGCACCCGGCCATCCGGACGGCGCACCTGTTGCCACACGACGGCGACCTCGGTTGCCTCGGAAGCCGTGGAGGAGCCGGGTTGCCGTCGACGAAACACCCGGCGTGAGGCCTCGCGCGTGTGTTCGGCCAAGGCGGAGAGGCGGTTCTCCAGCTCGGCGGGAGGGTGGACGCGCGACTTTCTCACGTCTACCTGCCAACGGGCGTCCGCGGATGGGGAGATGTCGATGGCGATCCGCGCCAGGCGCGTCGTGGGTGTCTGCGTCAGATCCCGCAGCCCCAGCCATCCGCCTGCGGAGACCATGCGGTCGCCGCGGTACACGTAGAAGCCCTGCTGGGCGTTCCAGCCGCGCGGACCACTGCCCGTCGCCAGTTCCGACTCGGTCAGTTTCGCGGGGTGCGGGAGAACATAGGGCGTGACCCGCACCACCTCGCCGGCGCCGCTCAAGAGTTCGGGGCCGGCGTCCTGGGTGGCCATGAAATCCCGCATGAAGGGATCCCAGGCCACACTTTCGCGCCGGCCGTACGAAATGCGGAGGCGTCCCGACTCCAGGAAGCGGTGGAACCACATCTCCAGTCGCGCCCTGGTCCGTCCGAGACGCCTCGCCAGGACCGGGCCGTCGCCGGCGCGGTCCAACCGGCGCCAGAGAACCATCGTCCCGGTCCCGGCGAAACCGATCTCTTCGGCAATGCGAACGGCCTGCTCGTCCGCAACCGTCAGGACGCACCAATCCCCGGTGTCACGGACGAGATCCATATCCCAGGAACGCACCGCGGTCGTACCGCCGCAGGTTCGGCTCATGACCGTCAGGTGCCTGCACTGGGAAAGCGAGGCCGTCTTCAGCCCCAGACCGAAACGTCCGAGGTCGCGCTCATCGCGAGGCCGGTCCGGGCCGAGCCCGCCGAAGCGAACGGCCTCGTGCAATCGACTCTCGGTCATGCCGCAACCGTCGTCCACCATCGCGACCCAGGCGGCGCCGGGATCTGAGGAGAACTCCACCCGCACTTCCCGCGCGCCCGCCGCGATGCTGTTGTCGACCAGATCGGCGAGGGCGGTCGACATGTCGTAACCGAACGCCCGTAACGACTCCATCAGGGCGGACGGGTGCGGCGGTAACGCTTGACGCCCATCCGTGCCCGGCACTTCCCCCCGATCCCCACCCAGTGCTCCGACGGCACCACGCGCGCCACTACCGCGTATGCGAACGTCGGTCATGGAACTGTCCCCGGGGTAGTCAACTGGTTGCGCGCGAAAAACGCCATACCGTAGACGACTTACACCCTGCCGACAGGCCGGTACGTCCGATTCGGGAGCGCCCGGCGACCGAGTCGGCCCCTCGCACACCCCGGAGGCATCCATCGGCTTCCGTGATCGGCGAGAACGACCGGGGCCTTCCGAGACCGGCCGCCTTCGCCGATCACCGATGGGCGCTGATTGAACTCGACCGTCCGCAGCCAGGATCTGCCGCACAGCGTCGACGAACAGGGAACCTTCGAGAAGGGCGTCAACCCGTCAAGGGACGCCTCGGGAAACTCTCCGCGGCAGGTCTCGTCGACCACATCTTGGCCGACGCATAGCAAGGTGCCCGGGTGATGCTCATGGAGTGCCGCCGCAGCGGGTCGTGCGGCAGGTCGGTCGAGCGGGCGATCCCGAAAGGCGGCCGGGGCCTGTGGAGTCGCCCGCACAGACGTCCGTATCCCCGCCTGCGCTCTTCCCGCGACCCGGCCCGCCGCGCCGGATTGCTCCGTGGACCGCGTGGACCGTTCGGAGTTGTGATCACGTGGTTGGGAAAGGGTTGGACGTGGTGATGTCGTGGCTTGTAGCTTGCACTCGGCCGTGACCCCGCCCGAGGAGGTGAGACCCATGAACGCTGTAGCGAAATGGGTGCTCCCCCCTGCCGTCACGGTTGGGCGATCGATGTAGGTGTCGCCGGGAGCGCCTTGCCAACAAGGCACTCCCGAAAGGCAACATCCATGAACTCTCCGAAGTTCACCCCCGAGCCGGCGTCGAACGACCCGGTCGAGCGAGACTTCAGTGTGGGCGACGTCCCCGGACTCCGGGCGCCGGCTGCCGGCGCCGATCGTGCGCCCCTCGTGTTCGACGTGATCATCGCCGGGTGCGGGCCGACCGGCGCGATGCTGGCCGCCGAACTGCGGCTGCATGGCGTGCGGGTACTCGTTCTGGAGAAGGAAACCGAACCGGTTTCCTTTGTTCGCGTGGTCGGTCTGCATATTCGCAGTATCGAGCTGATGGCAATGCGCGGACTGCTGGATCGCATTCTCGAACACGGAAGACGGCGGCCGGCCGGCGGATTTTTCGCCGCCATCAACAAACCCGCGCCCAAGAATCTGGATTCCGCGCACGCCTATCTGCTGGGCATTCCCCAGCCGGTCATCGTCGAGCTGCTCGAAGGACATGCGATCGCACTGGGTGCGCAGGTCCGGCGTGGTTGTGCGGTGGTCGATTTCGCGCAGGACGAGGAGGGTGTGACCGTCGAGTCGGCCGACGGTGAACGATTGCGTTCGCGCTATCTCGTCGGTTGCGACGGCGGACGCAGTACGGTGCGCAAATTGCTCGGCGTCGGGTTCCCCGGCGAGCCTTCGCGGACCGAGACGCTGATGGGCGAGATGGAAGTGGGGGCACCGCCGGAGGAGATCGCCGCCAAGGTGGCCGAAATCGGCGAGACCGAAAAGCGGTTCTGGCTCAGGCCGTTCGGCGGCGGGGCATACAGCGTCGTCGTCCCCGTCGCGGGAGGCGCGGGAGGCGCGGAAGTCGGCGAGCGCGCGGAACCGCCGACCCTGGAGGATTTCAAGCAACAGCTTCGCGCCATCGCCGGAACCGATTTCGGCGTGCACTCCCCGCGCTGGTTGTCCCGCTTCGGGGATGCCACCCGGCTGGCCGAGCGTTATCGGGTCGGGCGGGTGTTGCTGGCCGGCGACTCGGCGCACATCCATCCACCCACCGGCGGGCAGGGCCTCAATCTGGGTGTTCAGGACGCATTCAACCTCGGCTGGAAACTGGCCGCACAGATCCGCGGCTGGGCGCCGGAAACGCTGTTGGACAGCTACCAGGCCGAACGTCGTCCGGTCGCCGAAGAGGTGCTGGACAATACCCGCGCCCAGATGGAACTGCACTCCACCGAACCGGGCGCGCAGGCCGTACGCAGACTGCTCACCGAATTGATGGACTTCGACGAGGTGAACCGCCATCTGATCGAGAAGATCACCGCGATCGGCATCCGCTACGACTTCGGCGCGGGCCCCGACCTGCTCGGCCGCCGACTGCGCGACATCGACGTGAAGCAGGGCCGGCTCTACGATCTGCTGCGACGCGGCCGCGGCCTGCTGCTGGACCGCACCGAACACCTGACCGTCGGCGGCTGGTCGGACCGGGTCGACCACCTCGCGGATCCCACCGCGGGACTGGATGTGCCGTGCGTCCTGCTACGTCCCGACGGCCACGTCGCCTGGATCGGCGACGATCAGCAGGACTTGGACGACCATCTCTCCCGCTGGTTCGGCAGGCCCGCCGTCTGATTTCGCCCGAGCGACCGGGTTTCGCCCGAGCGAGCGAATAGGCCGTGAGAAGGATCGAACGGCCGTAGCGACCGACCATCGCAAGACCGGAGGCGGCATCAGCCGTGGTGCTCCGATGCCGGGGTCGACCCGTGAGGAGGTTCGTCCTCCGAGTGACGACGGGAAGACCGGAAGACGGCGGAAGGGCACCACGGGTGGGTCGGCACAGGCGGCCGTACGGTTCGTGCAACGGCCACCTGCGCCGACCATGGCCGACGGCCCCCGCTCCCGGCCCCAGGCCCCCCGACTGCCCATCGCCTGCGCGGACGCCGCAGCGCTCGCGGGCCACGCGGACCCGCGCGAGCAAAATCACCGGCCTCCCGCCCGCCGGCCCGGATGGAGCTAGGGTCGAGCAGATGACCCATGAGTACCTTCCGCCCGAGCAGTGGTACGCGCAACTGCCCGCCCTCTACGCCGCCGCCTCCGCCCTGATCACCGATGCCGAGGGGCGCGTGCTCCTGGTCAATCCCAACTACCGGGACTACTGGAACCTGCCCGGCGGCTTCGTCGACCGCAACGAGCCACCGCACGTGGCGTGCGCGCGCGAACTGCGCGAGGAACTCGGACTCGACCTCCCCGTCGGCGAGTTGCTGGTGATCGACTGGGTGCCCGAACTCGACCCGAGGCCGCGGCCGTTGACCGGCTGGATGTTCGACGGCGGCACCCTCACTCCCGAGCAGATCGCCGCGATCCGGATCCAGGAGGAGGAACTCGACGAGTACGCGTTCGTCACCCTCGACCGAGCCGCCGAACTGCTCCCGAGCACCGTGGCCCCGCGCGTCCCGGCCGCGATCGAGGCCCGCGCCCTCGGCCGCACCGTCTACCTGCCGAGGCCCGACCCGACCGGACGCTGAGGACGCCGACCCGAGCCGAAGCGCCGAACCCGGCCCCGGCCGGTGCCGATCTTCGCGCGTATATTCGACGCCTGTTTCGCGTTTCGCATTCCTGGCGAACGCCGTCGACCGCCTGTCCGGAGGCACCGTGCACTTCCGTTCCACCGCCCCGAGCGATCTGCCTCGCGTGCTCGCGTGCGAGGTCCGGGAACCGATCGGTTCGATCTCCGCCGACCGCTACCTGGCCGAAGCCGCGGACGGGATGTACCGCCCGGAGTGGACCTGGATCGCCGAGCGGGACGATCGGGTCCTGGCCCGGGCGTTGTGGTGGGGGCCGACCGACAGCGCGCATCCCGCCGCGCTGGACTGCCTGTACGTCGATCCGACCGTCGCCGACCGGGCCTCGGTCGGCGCCGAGCTGATCGCCGCGAGCCTGCGGGCGTTCGCGGCGGCCGGGGCCGAGCGGCCGCCGCTGTACAACGTGACGCTGACCGAGGGGTGGCGCGCGGATGCCGCCGTCTCCGCCGCGCTCGCCTGGCGCCGCGAGGCCGCGCTCGCGGCCGGTCTGAGCCACGAGGTCGAGCGGTTGCGTTTCGAGTGGTCGCCGGACCTGGGCGTGCCGATCGGGTCCGGCCGACTCACCTTCACCGAGGCCGACGACGCCGCGTTCCTGGCCGTGTTCGGGCGGATCGCCGAGGGCAGCCTGGACGCGGAGACCCGCCGGGGGCTGGCCGCCTACGGCCCGGAAGCTGCCGCCCGCAAGGAGATGGACTTCTACCTCGACTGCCCGGGCGAGCGCGACTGGTGGCGCCTCGCCCACACCGCCGACGGCACCCTGGTCGGCCTGGCCATCCCGTCCGCGACGCCGTACCACCCCAACGTCGGATACCTGGGCGTCGTCCCGGAGTTGCGCGGCCGAGGCTACGTCGCCGACCTGCTCGCCGAGATCACCCGCCTGCACGCCGACCGGGGCGCCGAGGTGATCACCGCGACCACCGACATGACGAACGCCCCGATGGCCGCCGCCTTCCGCCGGGCCGGCTACCGCACCACCCAGGTACGGATGATCTTCTCCGCCCCCGAGTAGCCGGCCGCCTCCCGAGCAGCCACGCGTTCCCGAGCGGCTACCCGTTCCCGAGCAGCCACCCGTCTCCGAGCGGCTACCGGTTTCCGAGCAGCTACCGCTGCCCGAACAGCCCCGCCCCCGAAGTCCGGTCGGACGTCCGCCGATTCGCCCCCGGCGGACGCTGGCCCGGTCCGGCGCGGTTCCCCCAACTACACCAACTCCCGCCCCGGCGCCACCATTTGGCCATTCCGGTCACATCGCCACCCGCTTCCCCGGTACGTTTCCGGCGATGCACCGACGAATCGCGATCCGTGATTCGCGGCCGTCTCGATTCGGGTGGGGGCCCGAGTGCCGTACGGGGCGGGGATTGACGTGCCCTGGTGGAGACGGCCCGGTGTGGTCCAACTCCAGGGAGGGGATCCCGATGTCGCTCCATCACGCACCGCCCGGCCGCAGGCGCCGCGGTTTCTTGGCCGAGCCCCCTGATTCGCACCACCCGCGACCCGCCACCGGGCAGCGCCGCAACGCCCGCCGTCCCTTATCCGCCACGTTGCCCCGCCGCCCGATCGCGCTGCTCGCGACCGTCACGCTGATCGCCGCCGGCCTCGTGGCCGGAATGGTCGGCCGAGCCACGCCCGCCGCCGCGGCCCGTCCCGGCGTCTCCGCGTACGTGGCCAACTCCGGCTCGAACACGGTCTCCGTGATCGACACCGCGAACAACACGACGACGGCCACCATCCCGGTGGGCCGGGGCCCGTACGGGCTCGCCGCCAACCACGCCGGCACCCGGGTCTACGTGGCCGACTTCGACGACGCCGGCATCTCGGTGATCGACACCGCCACCGACACCGTCATCGGCACGATCGGCACCGGCGGCAAGCCGTTCGCGATGGCCGTCGACCCGACCGACCGCCGCCTCTGGGTCGCGCAGGGCAATGCCGTACTCGTGGTCGACACCGTGACCAACACGGTCGCGGCCACGATCCCGGTCGGTACCAACCCGATCGCGGTCCTGGTCGCCCCCGACGGCGCCCACGTGTACGCGGTCAACAACGCCGGCCGCAATGTCTCCGTGATCGACCCGGCCACCGCCACCGTCGGCGCGACCATCACGCTCCCCGGTTCGCCCGACGGGGCCGCGCTCAGCCCCGACGGGACACACCTGTACGCCGTCGACGACCAGTCCGGCCTGTGGACCCTCGACCTGACCGCCGGCGGCGCGCTCACCGCGACCGTCCCGATCACCGACGCCAGCAACGTCGCGGTGAACGCGGCCGGCACCAGGGCCTACGTCTCCGCCTTCCCGGCGGCCGTCAAGGTCGTCGACCTGACCACGAACACGGTGACCGACACCGTGCCGGTGGGCAGTTACCCGGCCAACCTCACGCTGCACGTCGCGGGCGGCTTCGTCTACACCACCAACGCCGTGTCCGGCGACGTGTCGGTGATCGACACGGCGTCCGCCGCGGTGGTGGCCACCGTCCCGGTCGGGAGCACCCCGTACGGCATCGTCGTGGTCGGTGTCCCGCAACCACGCACCGTCACCTCGGTCGCCCCGAACTTCGGCCCCACGGCCGGCGGCACCTCGGTGACCGTCACCGGTACCCACTTCACCGGCAGCACCGCCGTCGCGTTCGGCGCGACCCCGGCCGCATCCTTCACCGTCGTCAACGACACGACCATCACCGCCACCGCGCCGCCCGGCGCACCCGGCACCGTCGACGTCACCGTGACCGGGCCCGGCGGTACGAGCCCGACCTCGGCCGCCGACCGATACACCTACACGGCCGTGCCCGCGGTCACCTCGATCAGCCCGAACTCCGGTCCCGAGGCGGGCGGTACGGTGGTCACCGTCACCGGCAGCAACCTCGCGGGCGCCACCGGCGTCACCTTCGGTCCGGGCCGGCCCGCGACCTCGTTCGCGTGCACCGCGACCTCGTGCACGGTGACCGCGCCGCCGGGGCCGGGGGCCGGCCAGGTGGACGTGCGGGTGAGCACCGCCGGCGGGACCAGCGCGAGCGTTCCGGCCGATCGGTACACCTATGTCGCGAGCACGGCCGATGTGGCGGTCGCGCTCCAGGCAACCGGCGTGCCGTCGTTGTTCGACGCGCACATCGACTACACGATCACCGTCACCAATCGCGGGCCGGACGCACTCGGTTCGGCGACCGTCAGCGCGCCGCTGCCGGTGCCGATGCTCGCGACCTCACCCGACTGCGCGGTGGCCGACCGCACGGTGACCTGCACGGTGGGCCCGCTGGCCAAGGGCGCGGCGACCACCCGCCACTTCACGGCCCCGGTGGCCCTGCTCAGCCTGGGCCTCGCCTACGAGGTCACCGCGACCCGCACCGCGAGCACGCCCGACGACCCCAACCCGGCCAACAACGGCTCCTCGGCCTCCTGCACCGTGATCACGTCCCTGATCATCCTCTGCTCGTGAACCCCGGGCGGGCCGGCGGGTCGAGTCGCGGCCGGTGAACTCCCGGGCCGCTCCCGGGCCTTCCGGAGGCCGTTCCCGACGGCCGACCAACACACCTGCGGCGGGCCGGACAAACGGCCCGCCCCGGCTACGCCGAACGCGTACGCGC
>NZ_JBHZAV010000124.1:0-27529 GCF_042754445.1 Embleya sp. NPDC059213 | reverse complement strand
CTCGCCGGCACGCTCGGCAACTCGGGCCAGGCGAACTACTCGGCGGCCAACCACTTCCTCGACGCGCTCGCCGAACATCGCCGCGCGCAGGGCCTGCCCGCCGTCTCGCTGGGCTGGGGCCTGTGGTCCGTGGCGGGCGGCATGCAGGCCGGGGTCACCGCGGGCGGGCTCGACCAACTGCGGCACACCGGACTGCGGCCGATCTCCGCGACGGACGGCGCGGCCCTGTTCGATCGAGCGCTCGCGGCGAATCGCCCGGTGACCCTGCCGGCGCGGCTCGACCTGCGGGCGCTGCGGGCCGGATCGACCCCGGTCCCGGCGATGTTGCGGAGCCTGGTCGGTCGCCCGTCCCGCCGGGTGGTTCGGCCGGGCGCGGGCGGCGGGCGGGCACTGGCCGATCGGCTGGCCGCGCTGGCGCCGCAGCAGCGCGTCGAGCAGGTCGCCGAACTGGTGCGGGCCGAGGTGGCCGCGGTGCTCGGGTTCGGCAGCGGCGAACGGGTCGGCGAGAGCGTGCCGTTCCGCGAGCTGGGCTTCGACTCGCTGACCTCGGTCGAGTTGCGCAATCGACTGGCCGAGGTCACCGGTCTGCGGTTGTCGCCCGGGGTGGTGTTCGACTACCCGACGGTCTCGGTGATCTCCGAGCACCTGTTGGCCGAGCTGAGCGGCGAACTGCCGGCTTCGGCGGCGGCCGTGGCCGCGTCGGTCGCGGGTCCCGGCGGCGAGCACGACCCGATCGCGATCGTCGGGATGGCGTGCCGCTTCCCGGGCGGGGCCGCTACGCCCGAGGCGCTGTGGCGGCTCGTGGTCGACGGGGTGGACGCGATGTCGGAGATGCCGGACGACCGGGGCTGGGACATCGAGCGGCTCTGGGATCCGGACCCCGACAAGCCGGGCACGTTTTATCCGCGTGCCGGTGGATTCATCGACGGCGCCGCCGAGTTCGACGCCGGCTTCTTCGGCATCTCGCCCCGCGAGGCGCTCGCGATGGACCCGCAACAGCGGTTGCTCCTGGAGACCTCGTGGGAGGCGCTGGAGAGCGGCGGCATCGACCCGCAGTCGTTGCGCGGCAGCAACACCGGCGTCTACACCGGATTGACCGCGCAGGCATACGGCGAGGGCGGCGACGGGGTCGAGGAGAGCGCCGAGGGATATCGGCTCACCGGCTCCACGACGTCCTTCGGTTCCGGCCGAATCTCCTACGTGCTCGGGCTGGAAGGCCCGACGATGTCCATCGACACGGCCTGCTCGTCGGTGCTGGTGTCGCTGCACCTGGCCGCGAACGCGGTACGCAGCGGCGAATGCGGACTGGCCCTCGCGGGCGGCGCGACGGTGATGGCCCAGCCGATCGGCTTCATCGAGTTCTCCCGGCAGCGCACCCTGTCGCCCGACGGCAGGGCCAAGGCGTTCGACGAATCCGCGGACGGCACCGGCTGGTCCGAGGGGCTGGGCCTGTTCGTGCTGGAGCGGTTGTCCGACGCCCGGCGCAACGGGCACCCGGTGCTGGCGCTGGTCCGGGGCAGCGCGGTGAACTCCGACGGCGCCTCCAACGGCATGACCGCGCCCAACGGCCCGTCGCAACAGCGGGTGATCCGCCAGGCGTTGGCCAACGCCGGCGTGCAGGCGTCCGAGGTGGACCTCCTGGAGGCGCACGGGACCGGCACCCGGCTCGGCGACCCGATCGAGGCGCAGGCGCTGCTGGCGACCTACGGCCGGGATCGGCCGGCCGACCGCCCGCTGTGGCTGGGATCGGTGAAGTCGAACATCGGGCACACCCAGCACGCCGCCGGCGCCGGCGGGCTGATCAAGGCGGTGCTGGCCATGCGGGACGGCCTGCTGCCCAAGACCCTGCACGTCGCGGAGCCGACCTCGGCGGTGGACTGGTCCTCCGGCGCGATGCAACTGTTGACCGAGGCCCGCCCGTGGCCGGAGCTGGACCGGCCGCGCCGAGCCGCCGTGTCCGCGTTCGGGATGAGCGGCACCAACGCGCACGTGATCCTCGAACAGGCGCCGGCGGAGCCGGTCCCGGCACCGGCGCCGGACCCGGTGTCGCTGCCGGCGGTGCCGTGGGTGTTGTCGGCCAAGTCGCCGCAGGCGCTGCGGGCCCAGGCCGCCCGGTTGTCGTCCGTGCTGGACTCCGACACCGCGCCGAACCCGCTCGACATCGGGTTCTCGCTGGCGGCCCGCTCGGTGTTCGACTACCGCGCGGTGCTCGTCACCGGGGGCGACGCCCAGGCGTCGGCCGGGTTGCGGGCGATCGCCGAGGGCGAGGCATCGGCCGCCCGGGAGGGCCGGTCCGCGTTCCTGTTCACCGCAGGGCCGGTACCGGGCCCGGATCCCGATCTGTACGAGACGCTGCCGGCATATGCCAAGGCGTTCGACCGGACCCTGGCCGAACTCGGCGACAAGGGCGAGGACGCCACCCTGTTCGCCGCCGAGGTCGCGCTGTTCCGCTTGGTCGAGTCCTGGGGCCTGTCCATCGGCTGCGTCGCCGGGGCCGGGATCGGCGAACTCGCCGCCGCGTACGTCGCGGGCGCGCTCTCGTCGGTCGACGCCGCCCGGTTGGTGACCGGCGCGGACCGGGACGACGTGGTGTTCGCCGAACCGCGGATCCCGGTGCTGTCGTTGCGCACCGGCCGCCCGCTCGCCGCCGGCGACCCGATCGGGTCGCCGGGAGCCGAGGGCATCGCCGCCGCCGAGCGGTGGATGGCCGAGCAGCGGGTGACCCGGTTCGTCGAGTCGGGTTCCCGGCACACGATCGAGGGCTCGGTGCTCCTGGTTCGGGACGACCGGCCGCGGGTGCACACCGTGCTCGAAGGCGTGGCGGAGCTGTTCGTCGCCGGGGCGACCGTCGACTGGGCGGCGGTGTTCACCGACACCGGGGCCCGCCGGACCGGCCTGCCCACCTACCCGTTCCAGCGCGAGCGGTACTGGCCGGCCGAGTCCGGCGACGCCGTGAGCCCGGACTCGGACGCCGGCGAGCACGGGCTGCTCGGCACCGCCATCGCGGTGGCGGGCCGGGACGAGCTGGTGTTCACCGGCCGGTTGTCGCTCGGCACCCATCCCTGGCTGGCGGACCACGTCGTCGCCGGGGTGCCGGTGTTGCCCGGAGCGGCCCTGGTGGACCTGGCGATCCGGGCCGGCGACGCGACCGGCTGCCCGGTGCTGGCCGAACTCACGGTCGCCGAACCGCTGGTGCTGCCCGATCGCGGCGGCCTGCAGCTACAGGTGGTGACCGGCGCCGCCGACGAGGCCGGACGGCGCACGGTGGGGATCCACAGCCGACCCGCCGCCGGCCCGGATGCGGACGGCGCGCCTCGGGACTGGACCTGCCACGCCACCGGCGTGCTCGCCGCCGCAGCCGGCCGGGCCGAGATCGAGGCGGTCGCGTGGCCGCCGGCCAAGGCCGCGGTGGTGGACTGGGCGTACCAGGATCTCGCCGACGCCGGTCGCCGATACGGCCCGGTGTTCCAGGGCCTGGAGTCGGTGCTGCGGCGCGGCGACGAGGTGTTCGCCGAGGTCCGGCTGCCCGAACGAGCCGTCGCCGAGGTCGGCCGGTTCGGCATCCACCCGGCCCTGCTGGAGGCCGCCGTACAGCCGCTGCTGATCGGCGCCGCCGAGGTCGAGCCGGACGGCACGGCCCTGCTGCCGCTGGGCTGGGAGGGCGTCGCCCTGTACGCCACCGAGGCGACCGTCCTGCACGTGCGGCTGACTCCGGTCGGATCGCGGGCGTACCGCCTCGAAGTGGTCGACGAGGCCGGACTGCCGGTGCTGGTGGCCGAGTCGGTGCGCCTGGTGTCGGTGCGGCTGACGCCCAGGGACGGTGCGGCCGTTTCGCCCGGCCGCGCCTCGTTGTTCGCGCTGGACTGGACTCCGGTCCCGCCGCCGGCCGAGGACGAGCCGGAGAGCCTGCTCGCCCTGCTCGGCGACGACCCGGGCGACCTGGCCGCGGTGGCGCCGCTGCGGTTCGCCGACATCGAGACGGCGGCGGCCTCCTACACCCCGTGGGACGTCCTGCTGGTGCAACCGTCGGCGCCGGGCGGCGTCGCCGGCCGACCGGCGGACGTGCACCGTGCGGTGGAACGGGCGCTCGACGTGACGCAGTCCTGGCTGGCCGAGGAGAACCTCCCGGACAACCGCCTGGTCGTGGTGACCAGGGGAGCGATGACCGTCGACGCGGCGGAGGAGGTCCGCGACCCGGCCGGGGCCGCGGTGTGGGGCCTGCTGCGGTCGGCCCAGGCGGAGAACCCCGATCGCGTCGTGCTGGTCGACCTGGACGACGACCCGGCCTCGGCCGAGCTGCTGTACCTGGCGGCCCAGGCCGGGGAACCCCAACTCGCGGTCCGCGCCGGGCGGATGCTCGCCCCTCGGCTGGCACCCTCGACCGCGCCGAAGTCGGCACCGCCGGTGCTCGCGAGTGGTGGCACCGTGCTGGTCACCGGCGCCGACGGGCCGCTGGGGGCGTTGTTCGCCCGGCACCTGGTCACCGCGTACGGGGTCGAGCACCTGCTGCTCGTACACCCGCACGGGACCGGCGGGCCCGCCGCGGGACTGCGGGAGGAGCTGCTCGGTCTCGGTGCGACGGTCACCGCCGCGGGCTGCGACGTGGCCGACCGGGAGGGCGTGCGCGCGCTGCTCGCCGGCATCCCCGCCGACCATCCGCTGACCGGCGTCGTGCACACCGAGAACGTCCTGGACGACGGGGTGTTCACCGGGCTGACCACCGAGCGGGTCGCCCACGTGTTGCGGCCCAAGGTGGACGGGGCGTGGCATCTGCACGAGCTGACCGAGTCCGCCCCGCCCGCGCTGTTCGTGCTGTTCTCCTCGGTGGTCGGCATGCTCGGCAGCCCGGGCCAGGCCAACTTCGCCTCGGCGAACGCCTACCTGGACGCGCTGGCCACCCGGCGTCGGGCCGGCGGGCTGCCCGCGGTGTCGATGGCCTGGGGTCGGATGGTCGAGGGCGCCCAGTCCGGTCTGCGGGTGATCGCCGAGGACGAGGCACGCGACCTGTTCGACGCCGCGCTCGCCACCGGGCAGGCGGTGGTCGCCCCGGCGCCGCTGGACCTGGCCGCGCTGCGCCGCGACACCGCGCAGGTTCCGGTGGTGCTGCGCGCCCTGGTGCCGCGCGGCGAGCGCCGGAAGGCGAGCGCCGAACTGCCGGGCGACCGATTCGCGCAGATGACCAGGCCCGAGGCCGAGACGTATCTGCGCGACCTGGTGCGCGCCGAGGCGGCCGGCGTGCTCGGGCACGCGACGCCGGAGAACGTGCAGTGGGAGGTGTCCTTCCGGGACTCCGGCTTCGACTCGCTCTCCGCCGTGCAGTTCCGCAACCGGCTGGCCGAACAGACCGGCCTGTCCCTGCCCACCACGCTGGTCTTCGACTACGCCTCACCCGACGTGCTGGTGGAGCACCTGCTCGAACGGCTGGCCGTCACCGACGGGGTCAGCCGCCGCTCCGCGCTGGCCGAACTGGACAAGCTGGAGGCCGTCTTGATGGCCGTTCCGGTCGACGGGGCGGACGACCAGGACTCCGGGCACACCGAGATCGCCGCCCGACTGAGCGCCATTCTCGCCCGCTGGAACAAGACCCGGCCCGACGCGCGGCCCGACGCGGTCCCGGGTGCCGGCGCGATCGACCTGGCCGCCGCGATCGAGACCGCGACCGAGAACGAGGTCTTCGACTTCATCGACCGGGAGCTGGGCCGCTCCTCCGCCAACCCGAACCGCTGACCACCAGGAGATATTGGTGAACGCACCCATCCGTTACGCCGAAGCCCTACTGACCGGATTGCTCGGCACCTTCGGTCTGGACATCGAGTATGTCCGAGCGGACAAGAACACCCTGTACTACCTGGACGAGACCGGTACCGAGGTGCCGGTGCTCGACCTGGTCGGTGGTTGGGGATCGTTGATGCTCGGGCACAACCATCCGGAGATCGTCGCCTACGCGAAGGAACTGCTCGACACCGGTTGGCCGGTGCACTCGCAGCACTCCTCGCACCCGGTGGCCGACCGGGTCGGCGCGGTGCTCAACGACATCCTCGGTCGCGAGTTCCCCGGCGCCGAGCCGTACCCGATCATCTTCGCCAACACCGGCGCGGAGGCGGTCGAAGCGGCGGTCAAGCACTGCGAGTTCGACCGCGTGTTGCGAATGAAGAGCCTGTTCGAGCAGATCGAGTGGAACGCCGACGTGGCGCTGAACGCGGTGCGCGACGGAGTGGCGGCACTGCCGGACGACACCTCCCTGCTGCCCGGGGACGTGCCGGCCCCGACCGGCCCGGAGGAGTTCGCGGCGCTGCTGGGAGCGGTGGCCGCGCACAACGTCGCGCGGGCCGGGACCACCCCGGTGTTCTTCGCGCTGGAGCGGGCCTTCCACGGCAAGCTGGTCGGCAGCACCCAGTTCACCTACAACCCGCTGTTCCGGGCGGCGTTCGCCTCGCTGGGGTCGACGGTGACGTTCGTACCGCCGAACGACGCGGGGGCGTTCGAGAAGATCGTCTCCGAGCAGCGGGTCACCGTGCTCGACGTCGAGGTGGTCGAGGGCCGGGTCACGCTCGTCGAGCGGGCCTTCCCGGTCATCGCCGGACTGATCGTCGAGCCGATCCAGGGCGAGGGCGGGATCCACGAGCTGACCGTCGAGTTCGCCACGCGGATCAGGCGGATCTGTGACGAGATCGAGTGCCCGATCGTCGTGGACGAGATCCAGACCGGGATGGGGCGGACCGGGAAGTTCTTCGCGAGCGCGCACATCGGACTGCTCGGCGACTACTACGTGCTGGGCAAGTCGCTGGGCGGCGGAATCGGCAAGACCTCCGTCATGCTGGTCCGACAGTCGCGCTATCGCCCGGAGTTCGAGCTGGTGCACAGCTCGACCTTCGCCAAGGACGGCTTCTCCACCGCCATCGCGCTGCGGACCCTGGAACTCCTGGAAGCGGAGGACGGCGCCGCCTACGACCGGGCCGCCGAACGCGGCGACCGCATCCTGGGCATGCTCCGCGAACTGGCCGAGGAATTCTCCGACGTGGTGGCCGACGTGCGAGGGCGCGGACTGCTCATCGGACTGGACTTCGCCGACCAGAGCAACGCCTCGTCGCCGATCATCCGGGAGAAGGCGCGGGCCGGTCTGCTCGTCTTCCAACTGGGCAGCTACCTGCAGACGGCCCACCACATCCGCACCGGTCCGACGGCCAGCGTGCCGACCATGTTGCGGATCGAGCCGTCGATCGAGATCAGCGACGAGGAGATCGAGCAGCTTCGGACCGGCCTCACCCAGGTCTGCCGGATCCTGCGCCACCAGGACGCGATGACCTTGATCCACCCGCTCACCGGCGCCGGAGCGTCGGCGCGTCCGGAGATCGCGGACTTCCGACCGGCCGCGGCCGAGGCGTCCGCGCCGACGGAGCCGGCCGACCACCGGGTCGGGCTCGTCGGCTATCCGCTGACTCCGGACGCGTTGCGGGAGTTCGACCCCTCGCTGGCCGACCTCGACGATGCCCGGCTGCTCGCCTACGCGCGGCGGTCCGAGCTGCTCAAGGACCTGCCGGCGTCCGGACCGGTCCGGTTCACGTCGCCGCAGGGGACGTCGGTGGACCTCACCGTCTACCCGCTGTTGGTGACCCAGCAGCAGTTGCGCGAGTACCAGGTCTCCGGGCAGACCTTCCTGATCGGCCTGGACCTGGATCGCCGGGTGCGCGGGGCGAAGGCGGACGGCTGCGACACCGTCGGCCTCGGCTTCGGCCTCGGCGCGGTCGGCGGTCACGGCCGCGCGTTGCGGGTTCCCGGGGTCACGGTGACCGCGGGCAGCGCGCTGGCGGTCGGCTCGGCGCTGGCCGCCGTCCGGCACGCGGCCACCGAACGCTTCGGCGGACTCGACGGGTTGACGGTCGCGGTCGTCGGCGCCGGCGGGCGGATCGGCTCGGCCATCGCCGCGATCGGCGCCCGGGAGGCCGCCCGGATCGTGCTGGTGGGCAGTGGCCGGCCGGGCTCGGCCGAGCGACTGCAGGCCACCGAACATCGCATCTACCAGGAGTCGTGGGCGCGGATCGCGGCCGGCGGCGAGCTGACCGGCATCGCGGCGGCGCTGTTCGCGGAGCCGCTCATCGCCGGGTGGCTGGCGGAGGGACGCGCCGGCGACGAGCCCAGCGGCCAGGCGATCGCCGCCTATCTCGCCGACAGCCGGGAGAGCGACCCGTTTGTCGTCGTGGCCGATGATCTTTTGCCGGTGCGAAATGCACACGTGGTGTTCACGGCACATTCGAGCCCGGTTTCCGTGTTGGACGAGAAGCACCTCACCGACGGCGCAATCATCGGCGATTTGTCCTTTTTCGGCACCGGTACCGAATCCACGGTAGCGGCTTCTCGCGACGATCTACTGTACGTACGGGCCGGTGTACTTTCCGTGTCCACTGGCGGTATTCTGCCTCCTGGCCTCAGCGTTTCACCGAGTGCTGACGAATTGCCGGCGGGGGCGGCGGAAGCCATCACACTCGCATTGTCCGGGGGTGGATCGACGGGCGATGGTGCCATTACCCGCGAGCGGGTGGACGCCATTGTCGAACTCGCGAAGCTGCACGGATTCGAGACGGTTCTTCGCTGAAGTCCGCCGAACGCCGTTCGCCGGACCATCGGCCGATGGTCCGGCCCGATCAACAGAGGTAAGTGGTATGTCAGAGTCACCAGATTCCGAGTCGAAAGTGGCGGCGGAGGGCGCGTCCGACCCCCACTACGTCAACCGCTGGTTGATCCTGGCGGTGATCGGCATCGCGCAGATGACGATCTTCCTGGATACGACGGTCGTCAACATCGCGCTGCCGTCGGCACAGGCGGACCTCGGGTTCGAGGACGCGGACCGGCAGTGGGTCGTCACGGCCTACGCACTCGCCTTCGGCAGCTTATTGCTGCTGGGCGGCCGGGTGGTCGACCTCATCGGGGCCAAGCGGTCGCTGATGATCTCGATCGTCGGATTCGGTGTCATGTCGGTGCTGGGCGGCGCGGCCAACGGGTTCCCCATGTTGGTGACCGCTCGGGCGCTGCAGGGAGGGTTCGCCGCGCTCGTCGCGCCGGCGGCGCTGTCGTTCCTGCTGACCGTGTTCAAGGACCCGAAGGAACGGGTCACCGCGTTCGGTGTCTACGGTGCACTGGGCAGCGGCGGGCTCGCGCTCGGCCTGATCCTGGGCGGCGCGCTGACCGACTGGTTGGACTGGCGTTGGTGCCTGTACGTCAACGTGATCCTCACCGCGGTCGTCTTCATCGGCGCGTCGCTGACGATGCAGAACCGGCAGGCCGAGCACCGCCCGGAGAAGCTCGACCTGCCCGGCACGGTGACCGCCTCGGTCGGCCTGTTCTGCCTGGCCTACGGCCTGTCCAACGCCGCGGACGGTCACTGGGGCGGCGTCGACGTGTGGGGCTACCTGGTCGGCAGCGGGGTCCTGCTGATCGCCTTCGTGCTGTTCGAACTGCGCTCGAGCACCCCGCTGCTGCCGATCAGGATCGTGCTGCACCGCAACCGGGGCAGCGCGTATCTGGCGATGTTCCTGCTGGGGATCGGGCTGTTCGTACAGTTCCTGTTCCTGACCTACTACCTCCAGTTGATCCTGGACTTCTCGGCGATCCAGAGCGGCCTGGCCTTCCTGCCGATGATCGTCGGGATCGCGATCGGCGCGACCACCGTCCCGCCGATCCTCGAACCCAAGCTGGGGTCGCGCATCCTGATCCCGGCCGGGCTGCTGTTGGCCGCGGTGGGTTCGTTCTGGCTCAGCCGGCTGACCACCGACAGTTCGTACGCGGGCGGCGTGCTGGCCCCGACCCTGATCGCCGGCATCGGCTTCGGCCTGGTCGTCTCGCTGGGCGCCGCGGTGGCCACGGTGGGCGTCGAGCCGCAGGACGCCGGTGCCGCCTCGGCACTGGTCAACACGGTGCAGCAGGTGGGTGGTTCGATCGGCACCGCGCTGCTGAGCACGCTGGCGATCACTGCGGCGGACTCGTACATCGAGGGCAAGACGCCGACCCCGAAGCTCGCCGCGGAGGCCTCCGTGGAGAGCTACACGACGGCGTTCTTCTGGGGCGCGGTGGTCTTCCTCGGCGGCGCGATCGTCTGTGGGCTGCTCTTCGACCGCTTCGTGACGGCGCAGACCGACCCGGAGGTCGGTGAACCGGCCGCGGTGCCGGGCGTCTGATCCGTCCGCGGGCTTCGACCGGGAACCGGTCGTCGGCTCGTACTCGGTGCCAAGGCTCGTACTTGGTTCCGAGTACCAGCCCGGCGGCCGGTTTCTGGGTTCTCGACGCTGGGACTGCCGGGCCGGAGCGGATTGACTTGAGCACGGATGCGGTGCGGTGAGCCCACCCCGATCGGGGTCGGCCCGCGACCCACGATCGAAGGAGAGCTTCGTGACAGCAGTGGCCGATGAGCGGACGGACGAGGCGACCGGGCCGACGGTCGACCCCGCGGAGCTTTTGACCCGTGCCCGTGAGCTTGCTCAGCTCATCCGCGACAATGCGCCGAAGACCGAGCAGGACCGCAGGCTCGCCGAGGAGGTCGTGGTCGGCCTCCGCGACGCGGGCCTGTTCCGGCTCACCACGCCGACCCGGTTCGGCGGCTACGACCTGAAGATGTCGGACCTGCTGGCGCTCGTCGCCGAGGTCGGCAAGTCGTGCGGGTCGGCGGGCTGGAACCTGTCCATCGACACCGCGTCGACGCGGTTCGCGTTGAACGGGATGCCGGAGGCCGCGCTGGCCGAGATGTTCGCGGACAACCCCGACGCGTACGTGATCTCCACGGCCCACCTGAGCACCACCAAGGCATGGCGCACCGAGGGCGGGTTCCGGATCACCGGCACCTTCCCGTGGAGCTCGGGCTGCGAGATAGCGGACTGGGCCTACATCCCCGTGGTGCACATCTACGACGGCGAGGAGCAGACCACCGACCTGGTGGGCGCCGTCGTACCGATGAGCGACCTCAAGATCGAGCGCACCTGGCACGTGGCCGGTCTGGCCGGCTCCGGCACGCACACGGTCGTCGCCGAGGACGTGTTCGTCCCCGAGGTGCGGGCGGTCGGGTTCAGCCTCACCGACCTGGTGGGCGAGGACGAGCGGGACAGCATGCTGCTCCAGGGCAGCGCGCAGTCGCTCGCCGCGATCGTGGGCGCGGCCGAGGGCGCGCTCGAGGTCACCCGGCAGGCGCTGGCCAAGAAGCGGCCGATCACCTACGTCAACTACGAGGCGGCCGTCGACGCGCCGTCGGTGCAGATGTGGTTCGGCGAGGCCGCGCACCTGATCGAGACCTCCCGACTGCACCTGACCGAGATCGGCCGGGCCCTCGACGGGATTCCGGAGACCCAGCCGATGCCGTGGGAGGAGCGGGCCCGGCTTCGCATGCACCAGCGGTCCGCGCACGAAAAGGCGCGCGCGGGTGTGGAGAAGTTGCTCGACGTCGTCGGCGGCAGCGCATTCGCCCTGTCCAACCCGCTGCAGCGCCTGTGGCGGGATATCTCGGTGATGAGCCGGCACACCGCGCTCAACGCGCCGATCATTCTCGAGGACTACAGCCGCGCGACGTTGGACATTCACCCCTCGGTGACTCTGCTGTACTGAGGTTCCTCCTTCCGGCCGGGCCTTCGGGCGCGGCTGCTCCTCCGCAGCGATCAATGCATCGGTATTGCTCGGCGGCCGGATGATCCGGTGGCCGCCGAGCAATACCGGTGCGCCTTTTTATGCACCGCTTCCCACCCGGCCGGCGGCGATTTCCATTGGTATCCGCCACCAGATTTCCATACGCATTCTGGGTTCGTGAAACAAGCCAACTCACCGCCGGCCGCGTTGACTGCTGGGTATGAGACGGATCGCCGTGGTCGGATTGGCTTGTCGGTTTCCCGGGGCCGGCGACGGCCACGAATTCTGGCGATTGTTGCGGGACGGGACGGACGCGGTACGCGAGGCCCCCGAGGACCGGTGGCGCGGCGCCGAACTGCCGCATCGCCGGGGCGGGTTCGTGGACGGAATCGACCGCTTCGACGCGGCGTTCTTCGGCATCGCCCCGGGCGCGGCGGCCGCGATGGACCCGCAGCAGCGCCTGATGCTGGAGCTGGCCTGGGAGGCGCTGGAGGACGCCCGGATCCTGCCCGCCGAACTCGGCGGCGGCGACACCGGGGTGTTCATCGGTGTCATGTGGGACGACTACGCGGCGCTCCAGGATCGGCTCGGCGCGGCCGGCGTCGACCGGCACACGATGACCGGCACCCGCCGCGCGATCATCGCCAACCGCATCTCCCACCACCTCGGCCTGCGCGGACCGAGCCTGGCCGTGGACACCGCACAGTCCTCCTCCCTGGTGGCCGTGCATCTGGCGTGCGAGAGCCTGCGCCGCGGCGAGTGCGGCGTGGCCATCGCCGGCGGGGTCAACCTGAACATCCTGGCCGAGCCGACGCTCGGCGCGGTGCGCTTCGGCGGCCTGTCGCCGGACGGCCGCTGCTACACCTTCGACGCGCGGGCCGACGGCTTCGTGCGCGGCGAGGGCGGCGGCGTGGTGGTACTCAAGCCGCTGGACGCCGCGCTCGCCGACGGCGACGACATCTACTGCGTCCTGACCGGTGGTGCCGTGAACAACGACGGCGCCGGGGAGGGCGAGCACGCCGGCCTCACCGTGCCGACCCGGTCCGCGCAGGAGGAGGTCGTCCGGCAGGCGTACCGGCGGGCCGGCGTCGCGCTGCGCGGCGTGCAGTACGTCGAACTGCACGGCAGCGGCACCCCGGTGGGCGATCCGATCGAGGCCGCGGCGCTCGGTGCGGCACTGGGTCGCGCCCGGCAGCCGGGTGCGCCGCTGTCGGTGGGTTCGGTCAAGACCAACATCGGGCACCTGGAGGGCGCGGGCGGGATCGCCGGGCTGGTCAAGGTGGCGCTGAGCATGCGGCACCGGTTGTTGCCGCCGAGCCTGAACTTCGTCGCACCGCCCTCGACCATTCCCCTCGACGACCTCGGCCTGCGGGTACAGACCGAGTTGACGCCGTGGCCGGAACCGGACCGGCCGCTGCTGGCCGGGGTGAGTTCGTTCGGGATGGGCGGTACGAACTGTCACCTGGTGGTCGCCGAGGCCCCGGCGACCGGTGCGCGGTCCGCCACGACGATCGCCCCGACCACCGCCTCGGCGGCCGGTGCGCACGTGTGGCCGATCGCCGGCCGCACCGGCGAGGCACTGCGGGCCCAGGCCGCCCGGCTGTCCTCCTTCGTGGACGAACGGCCGGAGTCCGCCGCGGACATCGGGCTGTCCCTGGCCACCACCAGGACCGCGTTCCGACACCGTGCGGTCGTGGTCGGCCGGGACCGGGAACAACTGCGGCTCCGACTGGCCGAGTTCGCCGCCGGCGCGGCCGTCGCCGGAGTGGTCGAGGGACAGGCCGCGACGGTCGGCGAGACGGTGTTCGTCTTCCCCGGGCAGGGTTCGCAATGGGCCGGCATGGCGGTCGAACTGCTGGAATCCGTACCGGAGTTCGCCGAATCGATGCGGGCCTGCGAGGCGGCGTTCGCGCCGCATGTCGACTGGTCGCTGAGCGAGGTGTTGCGGGACGCGACCGCCCTGGAGCGGGTGGACGTGGTGCAGCCCGCGCTGTTCGCGGTGATGGTGTCGCTCGCCGCGCTGTGGCGCTCGTGCGGGATCGAGCCGGCGGCGGTGGTCGGACACAGCCAGGGCGAGATCGCCGCCGCGTGCGTGGCGGGCGCCCTGTCGCTCGAGGACGCCGCGCGGGTGGTGACGCTGCGCAGCCGGGCCCTGATCGCGCTGTCCGGCCGCGGCGGCATGGTGTCGGTCCTGCGGTCGGCCGCCGAGGTGCGCGAGCGGATCGCCCCATGGCACGGCGCGGTGTCGATCGCGGCGGCGAACGGACCGTCGTCCGTGGTGCTCTCCGGCGACCCCGACGCGCTGGACGAGCTGGTCGCGCGGTGGACCGAGGAAGGCGTCGAGACCCGGCGGATCGTGGTCGACTACGCGTCCCACTCGTCGCACGTGGAGCAGATCCGGGAACGGCTGCACACCGTGCTGGCCGGGATCCGGCCGAGGTCCTCGACGGTGCCGTTCTACTCCACGGTGACCGGCGACCTGCTGGACACCGCCGAGCTGGACGCCGAGTACTGGTACCGCAACCTGCGGCAGACCGTGGAACTGGAGCAGGCCACGGGAGCGCTGCTGCGCGACGGACACGCGGTGTTCGTCGAGTGCAGCCCGCATCCGGTGCTGCTGCCCGCGCTGCGGGACACGATCGAGCAGGCCGGATCCGCATCCGGCGTGGTCACCGGCTCGCTGCGCCGGGGCGAAGGCGGGCCGGAGCGCTTCCTCGCGTCACTGGCCGAACTGCACGTGCGCGGGGTCCGGGTGGACTGGCCGCGCGTGTTCGCCCTGCGCGGCGCCCGCACCGTGGACCTGCCCGGCTACGCCTTCCAGCGCGAGCGGCACTGGCTCACCGAACCGGCCGTACGGGCCGCGCTCCCCGAGCCGCGGTCCGGGCCGGCGCCCGCTCCGGCCGGGGTCACGGCCGTGATCCCGGCCGGGCCCCGGATGCTTGGGCTGGTGCGGTCGACCGTCGCGGTCGTGCTCGGCCACTCGGGCGGCGACGCGGTGGATCCCGGCGCCACGTTCAAGGAGCTGGGGTTCGACTCGCTGGGCTCGGTGGAACTGCGGGACCGGTTGAGCGCGGCGATCGGGCGCCCGCTGCCGGCGGGCCTGTTGTTCGGTCACCCGACGCCGGCCGAACTCGCGGACCACCTGCGTGTTCTGGTGACGGGCGACGACGCGGACGACTCGACCGGCGACCGGGCGGACGGCTCGCCGGGCGACACGACGGGCGGCTCGGCGGGCGACCTCGCGAGCGACGAGCCGATCGCGATCGTCGGGATGGCCTGCCGGCTCCCCGGCGGCGTGACGTCGCCGGAGGACCTGTGGCGACTGGTCGTGGACGGGACCGACGCGATCTCGGGATTCCCCACCAACCGGGGCTGGGACCTGGACCGACTGCACGACGTCGACCCGGACCGGGCGGGCACCTCGTACACCCGGCACGGTGGTTTCCTGCACGACGCCGACCGGTTCGACCCGGAATTCTTCGGCATCTCGCCGCGCGAGGCGCTGGCCATGGACCCGCAGCAGCGACTGCTGCTGGAGACGTCCTGGGAGGCGCTGGAGCGGGCCGGGATCGATCCCGCGGGCCGACGCGGCGCACCCGTGGGGGTCTTCGTCGGAGCGATGGCACAGGACTACGGTCCGCCGCTGCACGCCGTGCACGCCGAGTCCGACGGCTACCGACTGACCGGCAGCACGATCAGTGTCGCGTCCGGTCGGATCGCCTACACGCTCGGGCTCCAGGGCCCCGCGGTCACCGTGGACACCGCGTGCTCGTCGTCGCTGGTGGCGCTGCATCTCGCCGCGCAGGCGCTGCGGGCCGGGGAGTGCTCGCTGGCGCTGGCCGGCGGTGTCGCGGTGATGTCCGGGCCGGGCATGTTCGTGGAATTCAGCCGCCAGCGCGGGCTGGCCGAGGACGGCCGGTGCAAGGCGTTCTCGGCCGCCGCCGACGGCACCGGATGGGCCGAGGGCGCCGGCATCGTGGTGCTCGAACGGCTGTCCGACGCACGGCGCAACGGGCACCGGGTGCTGGCCGTGGTGCGCGGCAGCGCGATCAACCAGGACGGGGCGTCGAACGGGCTCACCGCGCCGAACGGGGTCGCCCAGGAACGGGTGATCCGCCGGGCGCTCGCCGCCGCCGGGATCTCCACCGGGGACGTCGACGTGGTCGAGGCGCACGGCACCGGGACCACGCTCGGCGACCCGATCGAGGCGGACGCGCTCGCCGCCACCTACGGCCGCGACCGGGAGCCGGGCCGCCCGCTGCTGCTGGGGTCGCTCAAGTCGAACATCGGCCACGCCCAGGCCGCGGCCGGGGTGGCCGGCGTGATCAAGATGGTGCAGGCGTTGCGGCACGAGACGGTGCCCAGGACACTGCACGCCGACGAGCCGACCCCGCACGTGGACTGGGCCGGCGGCGGGTTGGAACTGGTGACCGAGACCCGGGAGTGGCCGCGCACCGGTCGGGCCCGCCGGGCCGGGGTGTCCTCGTTCGGGATCAGCGGCACCAACGCGCACGTGATCATCGAACAGGCGCCGGCCGAGCCGGAGTCCGCGCCCGCACCCGTCGGGCCGGCCGGTCAGGTGTTGCCGTGGGTCCTCTCCGCGAGCAGCGAGGACGCGGTGGCGACCCAGGCCGCCGCCCTGCTGTCCTTCCTGGACGCCCACCCCGACCCGAACCGGGCGGACACCGGATTCGCCCTGGCCGCCGCCCGATCCGGCCTGCCGCACCGGGCCGCGATCGTCGGCGCCGACCCGGCCGCGCTGCGCCGGGGTCTGACCGCGCTCGCCGCCGGCGTCCAGGCACCCGGAGTGCTGCGCGGCGTCGCCCGGGAGGCGGGCGCGGTGGTGTTCGTCTTCCCCGGCCAGGGTTCGCAGTGGGTCGGGATGGCGACCGAACTGCTGGACTCCTCGGCCGTGTTCGCCGAGACGATGCGGGCGTGCGCCGAGGCGCTGGCCCCGCATGTCGACTGGGACCTGTTCGAGGTGCTGCGCGACGCCGCCGCGCTGGAGCGGGTGGACGTGGTGCAGCCCGTGCTGTTCGCGGTGATGGTGTCGCTGGCCGCGCTGTGGCGTTCCCACGGTGTGCGGCCCGCCGCGGTGGTGGGCCATTCGCAGGGGGAGATCGCCGCCGCCTGCGTCGCCGGGGCACTGGACCTGGCCGACGCGGCGCGGATCGTCGCGCTGCGCAGCCGGGCCATCCTGGCGCTGTCCGGCGCCGGCGGCATGGTCTCGCTCGCCCTGTCCGAGGACGAGGCCGCCGAACGACTGCTCCGCTGGGACGGCCGGATCTCGACGGCGGTGGTGAACGGCCCGGGATCGGTCGTCGTCGCCGGCGACGTGGACGCGCTGGACGAGTTGATCGCCGAGTGCGAGGCGACCGAGATCCGGGTCAAGCGGCTCCCGGTGGACTACGCGTCGCATTCGGCGCAGGTGGAGCGGATCGCCGACGAACTGGCCTCGGTCCTGGCCGGAACGACCCCGCGCCCCGCGGCGATCCCGTTCTACTCGACGGTGACCGCCGACCTGCTGGACACCACCGACCTGGACGCCGAGTACTGGTACCGCAACCTGCGCAGCCGGGTCCGCTTCGCCGAGACGGTCGGCGTGCTGGCCGAACGCGGGCACTCGGTGTTCGTCGAGGTCAGCCCGCATCCGGTGCTGACCTCGGCGATCGAGGACGTGCTGGAGCAGGCGGTCGTGGTCGGCTCGCTGCGCCGCGACGACGGTGGCCCCGAGCGGTTCCTGACCTCGCTGTCCGAGGCGTACGTACGCGGGGTGAGCCCCGACTGGCGGACCGTCTTCCCCGACGCCCGGCCGGTCGACGTGCCCACGTCGGTGTTCCGGCGTCGGCGCTACTGGCTCGAACCCACCTCGGACGCGGAAGCGGCGGACGTCGCGGCGGCCGGACTGACCGCGGCGGATCACCCGCTGCTCGGCGCGGTGGTGGAACTGCCGGACTCCGGCGGCCTCGTGCTCACCGGACAACTCTCCCGGCAGGCCCAGCCGTGGCTGGCCGACCACGGGCTGGCCGATCGCGGGCAGGGCGACACGGTGCTGGTGCCCGGCGCCGCGTTCGTCGAACTGGCGGTGCGCGCGGGCGACGAGGTGGGCTGCGACGAGGTGGCCGAGCTGACCTGCGAGGTGCCGCTGGCGCTGCCGGAGCAGGGCGGGGTCGCGGTCCGGGTCACGGTCGGCGAGGAGGACGAGTCCGGCCGCCGGGTGTTGGCCGTGCACGCTCGCCCGGCGGACGGTTCCGGTGTCTGGACCCGGCACGCGAGCGGGGTGCTGGCGGTCGGTCGGGCCGAGGAGTTCGACCTGAGCGCCTGGCCGCCGGCCGACGCGGTCGCGGTGGAGTGGGACGGCGGATACGACCGCTGGAGCGAACTGGGCTACCGCTACGGCCCGGCGTTCCAAGGACTGCGCTCGTGGTGGCGCCGGGGTACGGAGATCTTCGCCGAGGTCGCGCTGCCCGCCGAGATCGAGGCGGACGCCGGCCGGTTCGGGCTGCACCCGGCGCTGTTGGACGCCGCGTTGCACGCCGCGGTCGGGGACGGTCCCGGCTGCCGGTTGCCGTTCTCCTGGCAGGGCGTGTCGTTGCGGGCCGGCGGGGCGTCCGCGCTGCGGGTGTGGATCTCGCCGGACGGGGCCGACACCGTCTCGTTGCGGCTCGCCGACGCGACCGGGGCACCGGTGGCCTCGGTGGAATCGCTGGCGCTGCGCCCGCTCCCGGCCGGGGCGCCGACCGGCGGGTCGCCGGATGCCCTGTTCCGGGTGGACTGGGTCGAGGCACACGTGCCCGAGACCCGCGACGACCGGCGGCCATGGGCGGTCGTCGGCACCGACGAACTCGGGGTCGGCGTGCCGACACACGCCGATCTCGGCGCGCTGGCCGCCGCCGGACCGGTACCCGACGTGGTCTTCGCCGCGTCGACGGGAGAGCCCACCGCGGCCGGCGTGCACGCCGTGGCCGGCCGGACGCTGCGGTTGATCCAGGAGTGGCTCGCCGACGAGCGGTTCTCCGCGTCGAGGCTGGTGCTGCTCACCCGCGACGCGATGGTCGTCGAAGCGGCCGAGACGGATCCCACCGGCACCCTGGGCGCCCTGTTCGCCCGGCACCTGGTGACCCGGTACGGCGTAACCCACCTGCTGCTGGCCGGGCGGCGCGGACCGGACGCCCCCGGCGCGGCCGAACTCGCCGCCGAGCTGGCCGAGTCGGGCGCGACGGTCACCGTGGCCGCGTGCGACGTCGCCGATCGTGGCGCGCTGGCCGAGCTGTTGGCCTCGATCCCGGCCGAACGCCCGCTGACCGGTGTGCTGCACGCCGCCGGGCTGCTCGACGACAGCGTGCTCGAAGCGATGCGCCCCGAGCAGCTCGAACGGGTACTGCGGCCCAAGGTCGACGCCGCGCTGAACCTGCACGAGCTGACCCGGGGACTCGACCTGTCGATGTTCGTGCTGTTCTCCTCGGTCGCCGGGATCCTCGGGCTGCCGGGACAGGCGAACTACGCCGCCGCCAACGCGTTCCTGGACACCCTGGCCCAGCAGCGCGCGGCAGGCGGCCTGCCCGCCGTGTCGCTCGCCTGGGGCCTGTGGGCGCCGCCGAGCGGCATGACCGGCCGACTCGCGGACGCCGACCTGAGCCGGATGCGCCGCGCCGGCCTGACCGCGCTGACCGCGGCGGACGGGCTGGCCCTGTTCGACGCCGCGGTCTCCGCCGACACGCCCCTGCTGGTCCCGGCCCGGATCGACCCGGCCGCGGTACGGGCGCACGGTACGGTACCGGCCCTGCTGCGCGGGGTGGTCCGCGACCGGGTCCGGCGCGCGGAGGCCAGCGCGGCCAAGCCGGGCGACGCCGTCGCATCGCTCGGCGCGGGCCTGGCCCGGATGTCCGGTGCCGAGCGCGAGGAAGCCCTGCTCGGCCTGGTCCGCGAACACACCGCCACCGTGCTGGCCCACGGCACACCGGGCGCGGTCGCCCCCGGCCGGACCTTCAAGGAACTGGGGTTCGACTCGCTGACGGCGGTGGAACTGCGCAACCGGCTGGGCGCGGCGACCGGGCTGCGCCTGCGGGCCACGCTGGTGTTCGACTACCCGACACCGGCGGCACTCGCCGGTCACCTGGGCACGGCGCTCGCCCCGACCGAGCCCACCGGGCCGACGGAGCCCACCGGGCCCACCGTGCCGGCCGCGCCACCCGTACCGCAGGCGGTCGAGCTGGACGGCCTGGAGCTCGACGAACTCTTCGACCTCATCGACGGCGAACTTGGCATGCCCTGATCGGAGTTCTTGTGAGTAACGAAGAGAAGCTGGTCGAATACCTCAAGCGGGTCACGGCCGAGTTGCAGCAGACCAAGCAACGCCTGCGCGACACCGAGCAGGCGAGCCGCGAACCGATCGCCATCATCGGCATGGCGTGCCGCTTCCCCGGCGACGTCGGCTCGCCGGAGGACCTGTGGCGGCTGCTGGACGCCGGCGGCGACGCGATCGGCGAATTCCCCGTCGACCGGGGCTGGGACGCGGAGTCGCTCTACGACCCGGACCCCGACACCCCCGGCCGCACCTACACCCGAAGCGGCGGATTCCTGCGCGACGCGACGGAGTTCGACCCGGAGTTCTTCGGGATCTCGCCGCGCGAGGCGGTCGCGATGGACCCGCAGCAGCGGCTGCTCCTGGAAACCTCGTGGGAGGCGCTGGAGCGGGCCCGGGTCCGCCCCGCATCGCTGCGCGGCGCCCGGGTCGGGGTGTTCGCCGGAGCCATGGCACCGGACTACGGCCCCCGACTGCACCAGGCCGCCGGCGGCGCGGAGGCGCATCTGCTCACCGGCACCGCGAACAGCGCCGCGTCCGGGCGGATCGCCTACACCTTCGGGTTCGAGGGCCCCGCGGTCACCGTCGACACGGCCTGCTCCTCCTCGCTGGTCGCACTGCATCTGGCGGTGCAGTCGCTGCGCCGCGGCGAGTGCACGCTGGCGCTGGCCGGCGGTGCCACGGTGATGTCCACCCCGGGCATGCTCGTCGCGTTCAGCCGCCAGCGCGGACTGGCCTCGGACGGGCGCTGCAAGTCCTTCGCCGACGCGGCCGACGGCACCGGCTGGGCCGAGGGCGTCGGCATGCTCCTGGTCGAGCGGCTCTCGGACGCGCTGCGGCTCGGGCATCCGGTACTGGCCGTGGTGCGCGGCAGCGCGGTCAACCAGGACGGCGCGTCGAACGGGTTGACCGCGCCGAACGGACCGTCCCAGCAGCGGGTGATCCGGCAGGCGCTGGAGAACGCCGAGTTGTCCGCCACGGACGTGGACGCGGTCGAGGCGCACGGCACCGGAACCGGCCTCGGCGACCCGATCGAGGCCCAGGCCGTCCTGGACACCTACGGCCCGAACCGCGACCGCCCCCTGTGGCTCGGATCGTTGAAGTCCAACATCGGCCACACCCAGGCCGCCGCCGGGGTCGGCGGCGTGATCAAGATGGTGCTCGCGCTGCACCACGGGGTGCTGCCCAAGACGCTGCACGTGGACGCTCCCTCCTCGCATGTGGACTGGTCCTCGGGGGAGGTACGGCTGCTGACCGAACGGCGGGAGTGGCCGCGAACGGACGCGCCGCGGCGGGCCGCGGTGTCGTCGTTCGGGATCAGCGGTACGAACGCGCACGTGATCCTGGAGCAGGCGCCGGCGACCGAGCCGGTCGAGGCGGTCGAGCCGAGGGAGCGGACCCCGCTGCCGCTGGTGCCGTGGGTGCTCTCCGGCCGGACCCCCGAGGGGCCGGCCGACCAGGCCGGGGCCCTGCTGGCCGCCGTGGACGGGCTCGACCCGCTCGACGTCGGGTTCTCGCTGGCGACCACCCGGACGGCCTTCGAACAGCGGGCCGCAGTGGTGGCGGCGGACCGGGACGGGCTGCTCGCGGGCCTGCGGGCGATCGCCGCCGGGGACACGGTCGCCGGGGTGGTGCGGGGTGTCGCGCACCCGGGCCGGACCGCGTTCGTGTTCGCCGGACAGGGCACCCAGCGGCTCGGGATGGGCCGCGAACTCTACGCGACGTTCCCGGTGTTCGCGGCCGCGCTGGACGAGGTGTGCGCCGGGTTCGACGGCCTGCTGGACCGGCCGCTGCGCGAGGTACTGCTCGCGGAGCCGGAGCCGGAGCCGGAGCCGGAGCCGGAAAAGCAGACGCAGACGCAGACGGGCGCCGGACTGCTGGACCGCACCGGCTGGGCGCAACCCGCGCTGTTCGCGGTCGAGGTCGCGCTGACCCGCCTGCTGGGCTCCTGGGGGGTGCGGCCGGAGGTGCTGGCCGGGCATTCGATCGGCGAGTTGTCGGCGGCGTTCGTCGCGGGACTGTGGACGTTGGAGGACGCGTGCCGCGTGGTGGCGGCGCGCGGCCGGCTGATGGAGGCGTTGCCGGCGGGCGGCGCGATGGTGTCGATCCGGGTCGGCGAGGACGAGGTCGCCTCGATGGCGGCGGGCGCCGAGGTCGGCATCGCCGCCGTGAACGGCCCGGAATCGGTGGTCGTGTCGGGCGAGGAGGCCGCCGTGTCGCGGGTCGCCGAGCACTTCGCGGCCCTGGGCCGACGCACGAAGCGGTTGCGGGTGAGCCACGCGTTCCACTCGCCCCTGATGGACCCGATGCTGGCGCCCTACCGCGAGGTGCTCGCCCGAGTGGAGTTCCACGAACCGGTGTTGCCGATCGTGTCGACGGTCACCGGCGAGCCGCTGCCCGCCGAGTCGGTGTGCTCGCCGGAGTACTGGGTGCGCCAGGTCCGCGAGCCGGTGCGGTTCGCGGCCGCGGTGCGTCGGCTCGGGGACGACGGGGTGACCCGGTTCGTCGGCGTCGGCCCGGATGCCGCGGTGACCGCGATGGCCGAGGGGTGTTTCCCGGAAGGGGACGCGGTGTCGGTCGCGGTGCCGGTGTTGCGCGCCGATCGCCCGGAACCGGCCACCGCGACGACCGCGTTGGCCACCCTGCACGTGCACGGAGTGGAGGTGGACTGGCCCGCGGTGTTCGCCGAGACGGGTGCGCGCACGGTGCCGGTGCCCACCTACGTGTTCCGGCGCGACCGGTACTGGATGGAGGTGCCGGCGCAGGCCGGCGACCTGCGCGCCGCGGGCCTGGCCGCCGGGGAACACCCGCTGCTCGGCGCGGTGTTGGCGCTGCCGGAGTCCGGCGGGACGGTACTGACCGGCCGGTTGTCCCCGCAGGCCCAGCCGTGGCTGGCCGACCACGCGGTGCTGGGTCGGGTGATCGTGCCCGGCGCGGCGTTCGTCGAGATGGTGCTGCGGGCCGGCCGTGAGGTCGGGTGCGACCTGCTCGACGAACTGACCGTGCACACACCGCTGGTGCTCGGGGAGCGCGACGGGGCACAACTTCAGGTCGTGGTCGAGCAGGCCGACGAGTCCGGACACCGGGCGGTGTCGGTGCACGCCCGCACCGAGCACGGCGACTGGGTCCGGCACGCGGACGGTTCGTTGTCCGACTGGGCACCGCCCGCCGGGTTCGAGGCCGGGCACTGGCCGCCGGAGGGGGCGCAGGAGGTCGCGATCGGCGACCTGTACGCCGACCTCGCCGCCCGCGGGTACGACTATGGACCGGCGTTTCGCGGGTTGTCCGCGCTGTGGCGGCTCGGGGACGAGGTGTTCGCCGAGGTCGCGCTGCCGCCGGAGGCGGCGGCCGACGCGGATCGGTACGGCCTGCACCCGGCGCTGCTGGACGCGGCGCTGCACGCGGTCTGGTTCGGCTCCTTCCTCGACCGGATGCCGGGCGCTGTCCTGCCGTTCGCGTGGTCCGGGGTGTCCCTGTCCGCGGTCGGCGCGTCCGCGCTGCGGGTGCGGATGTCGGCCGCCGGCGCGGACGTGGTGTCGATCCGGCTCGCGGATGCGAGCGGTGTGCCGGTGGCGTCGGTCGACGGCCTGCGCTTTCGGCAGATGCCGACGACCGAGCCGGGTACGCCCGCGGAGTCGATGTTCCGGGTGGAGTGGTCGGCCGCGCCCGCCGAGCCGGTGGAGCCGGCCCGGTGGACGCTCGTCGGGGAACTCGCCGAGGTCGGCGCCGATCCGGACGTGGTGTTCCTGCGCTGCCCGGCCGGCCCGGACGCCCGGGAGGTCACCAATGTGGTGCTCACCGCCGTGCAGGAGTGGCTCGCGGACGAACGCTTCGCCTCCGGCACGCTCGTGTTGGTGACCGAGGGGGCGGTCGGGGCCGAGCCGAAGGAGCCGGTCGACGGGCTGGCCCAGGCCGGTGTGTGGGGCCTGGTGCGGTCGGCGCAGACCGAGAACCCCGGCCGATTCGGGCTGGTGGACGTGGACGCCGAGTCGGTGCCGTGGGACGCGGTGGCGGCGCTGGTCGCGCAGGAGCCGCAGTTGGCGGTGCGCTCCGGTCGGGCCCTGGTGCCCAGGCTGGTCCGGGCCGAGGTGGGCGGCGCCGGCGCGCCGACGGCGGCGTTCGGGACCGGCACGGTGCTCGTCACCGGCGGGACCGGCACGCTCGGCGTGGTGGTGGCCCGGCATCTGGTGACCGTGCACGGGGTGCGGCGGTTGTTGCTGGTCAGCCGCACCGGCGCCGGGTCCGCGCGGGGCGTCGAGCTGGCGGCCGAACTGACCGCGCTGGGCGCCGAGGTGGTCCTGGCCGGTTGTGACACGGCCGACCGCGCCGCGCTGTCCCGATTGCTCGCCGCGATCCCGGCCGAGGCCCCGCTGACGGCGGTCGTGCACGCGGCCGGCGCGCTCGACGACGGGGTGCTGACCGAGCTGACCGGGCAGCGACTCGACGTGGCGCTGAACCCCAAGATGGTCGCCGCGTGGAACCTGCACGAGCTGACCGGCGATCTGGACCTGTCGGCGTTCGTGATGTTCTCCTCGCTGTCCGGCCTGATCGGCCCGGCCGGTCAGGCGAACTACGCGGCCGGCAACGCCTATCTGGACGCCCTGGCGCAGTACCGGCGAGCCCGGGGGCTGCCCGGGGTGTCGCTGGCCTGGGGCATGTGGGCCGAGCGCAGCACGATGACCGAGGACCTGACCGAGGTGGACCTGGCCCGGCTGGCCCGGCTCGGGGTGACCCTGTCCTCGTCGGAGCAGGGCGTCGCGCTGCTGGACGCGGCACTCGGTCTGGACGAGCCGCTGCTGGTTCCGGTCGCCCTGGACCTGGCCATGGTGCGCGCCCAGGCGGAGGTACCCCCGATCCTGCGGCGACTCGCGGGTCGCGGGGTGACGCCGCGTGCGCCGCGGGCGTCGCGGCCGGCCTCGGCCGGTGCGGGCGCCCTGTCGGACCGGCTGTCCGGCCTGGCCGAGGAGGACCGATACGAGATCCTGCTCGACCTGGTGTGCACCCGGATGGCCGACGTGTTGCAGTACGCGGCGGGACGGTCGATCGATCCGGATCGGGCGTTCTCCGACCTGGGGGTCGACTCGGTGTCCGCCGTGGAGTTCCGGAACCGGCTCGGCGCCGAGACCGGCCTGCGGCTCGCGCAGACGCTGGTGTTCGACCACCCGACGGCGGCGGCCGTGGCGCGCGAGCTGATGCGCCTGCTCGCGGCTCGCCTCTCGACGCCGACGGGCTCGGTGCTCAGCGAGCTGGACCGGGTCGACTCGGCGCTGACCATGTCCTCGGCGACCGGTCGGGACGGGGATCGCATCGCCGATCGCCTGGAGGGTCTGCTGCTGAAGCTGCGCGCCTTCCGGGACTCCGCCGACCGGCCCGACGAGCGGCTCGACGTCACCGCCGCGACGGACGAGGAACTCTTCCAGTTCCTGGACGGCAACCAGTAGGCCCGGATGCGCCGGTGGACTCGCACCGCGGGTCCACCGGCGCCGATCCGGTGGCGGTGAACGGTCCGTCGGGGGTGTCCGAGCACCCTCGGCGGACCTTTTCACGTCGGGCCGCAACCCCGAGCCGGCCGCTCGCCGGGCACCGGCCCTCGCGTGTGCGGGCTCTCACATGTGCGGGCCCATACGGGCGCCGACCGGGCGCGGCCGGGTATGCCGAAGGGGCCGGCGGGCCCAGGTGCGTGGCGAGCCGTCGAAGGCAAGCACACACCTGGGCCGCATCCGGCCCGTTCGGTCCCACCGGTCGGCGGGACGGCACCTACCCGAGCTTGCCCGGCGCCGGGAAGTAGCCGGCGCCGGCGAAGAACTCGGTATACCTGGCGAACAGTTCGGCGTCGATCTCCGGGCAGGCGATGCCGGTACCGGCCAGGGCGGCCTCCGTCTCGTCGACGTCCATCCGCATGTACAGCGCCTCGCCGGCGGTCATGTAGCTCCGGAAGATGTCGATCGTCGGGAAGAGCGCGTTGTCCCGATCGGCGCGGACCGTGGCGACGAACTCGTCCCAGGGCACCTCGTCCAGGACGTAGCCGGACTCGCGCAACCGCTTCACCATGTCGGCGTAGCCGACCGCCACCGGGTTGAACAGGTGGAACGTGCGGCCGTTCGTGGTACGGGACAGCGCCAGCACGGCCGCGCTGACATAGTCCACCGGCACCATCGGGAACAGCGCGTTCGCGCCGATCGGCATCGCCCGGGCCTGGAGGCTGCCCTTCAGGCTCAACCAGACGAAGTCCCGGGTCTGGCAGGCGCCGTTGGTCTGGGCGCCGGAGATGACGTCGGCGCGGTAGATCGACACCGGCAGGCCGCGGGCCTGGGCCAGCGCGATGATCTTCTCCGCGACGTACTTGCTCTGCCGGTATCCGTTGGTCAGCTCCTCCGGTGGGCCGGTGGGATCCTGCGGGGTCAGCCCGGCGCCGTCGGGCGCCGGCCTGGCGAAGACGCCGGTGCTCGACACGTAGTGCAGCGGAACCGTGCGATGCAGCGCGGCGAGCCGGAGCGCCCACTCGGTGCCGGTCACGTTGGCCGCCTTCAGCGACGTGTACGGGTGCAGCCAGTTGACCGTCGCGCCCGCGTGGTAGACCACGTCGACCTCGCGGGCGAACCGGTCGAACCGCTCGTCGCCCAGGCCCAGTCGCGGTTCGGCGAGGTCGCCGGTGACGACCGACAGTCGGTCGAGGTCGATCTCGTCCCAGATGCCGTACCAGGTCAGGTTGGCGCGCAGCCGATCGAGCGCGGCCTCCTCGTCGGCGCCGCGGACCAGGCAGTGCACGGTGGCCCCGGTCTCGCGCATCAGGTCCCGGAGCAGGAACGCGCCGACGAACCCGGTCGCTCCGGTGAGGAATACCTGCCCGGGATCGGCGACCACGGTGGTCACCTCGTCGGCCGGGACCACGTCCTCGGCGAGCCGGATCTCGGCCGCGAAGTCCACGCCGGACCGTGTGGTGCCCTCGGTGCGGCCGGCGAGTTCCACCGCGAGGAAGTCGATCAGCGCCGCAGGGGTGGTGTGGTCGAACAGCAGGGTCGGCGGCAGGCGCAGACCCGTCTCGCCCTCCAGCCCGTTGCGCAGTTCGACCGCGGTCAGCGAGTCGAACCCCAGCTCGGTGAACACGGTCGTGGGGGTGATGCGATCGGTCGAGCCGTGGCCCAGTACCGCGGCCACGGCGGTGCGGACCAGATCGAGCAGGACTTCCCGTCGGCCGGACTCGTCGAGCGGGGCGAGCCGTTCCGCGAGCAGCCCGGTGTGCTCGGCCGCCGCGCTGATCACGCGCCGGCCCGACCTGCGGACCAGACTGCGCAACACCGGGAGGATCGGGCCCGGTTGCCGCTCGATCAGGGCGACGTCCAGGTGCATCGGCACCGTCGTCGGGTGGGCTGCGGCGAGCGCCGCGTCGAACAGCCCCGGGCCCTCGACCGGTGAGATCGGCCGCAGCCCGGCCTGGGTCGCCCGGCTCCGGTCCACCTCGGTCAGTCGGGACGCCATGCCGTGTTCCTGCGCCCAGGCACCCCAGGCGAGCGAGTGGGCGGGCCGCCCGTTCGCCCGGCGGTGCTGGGCGAGCGCGTCGAGGAACTGGTTGGCCGCCGAGTAGTTCGCCTGTCCCGGCGAACCGACGACGCCGGCGAC